>NZ_CAURPW010000011.1 GCF_963526985.1 uncultured Campylobacter sp. | reverse complement strand
CATCTTTTGAGTCATAAAAGTTGTTATAGACGTGCACCTTTGCATTGCGTGCCATAGGTAGGCGTTGCGCGCAGTTATTAAAAATGTTATGAGCGACCGTTATAGTCCTCGTTTCGCTGCTGCCGTCCGAGTCTCTTGAGCCTATTAGCATCGTTTTGTCGTGGTTTTCAAAGATGTTGTGCGAGATCGTGATAGCCGCACTGTCTCCCTTTATGTCACACAGTCCGTCGTAGGTTTGCCATTTTGTAAGCTCTCCGCCTGCTAAATTCACATGGCTAAGCTCCACCGTGTCCTTAAAGTGGCAGTGATCTATCCAGATGTTTTTGCCTGACTCTATGCTCACACCGTCATATTGTGCGTTAAATCCGTCATTTTTTTGTATATCTGGAAATGGATCAAAAGCATCTTCGATCTTCATATTGCGGATCGCGATATTTTGGACATTTTTTAACAAAAGCGAGCCGCCTTTTATGCCTGAGTTTTCGCCTAAGCCGATTATTGTGGTGTTGCTAGCTACCGGCACTACGATGAGCTTTTTGTATTCGTTGGCTAGATTTTTGCGAAGCGCTGCTAACTTTGGATCTTGCGAACCATCTAAATTTGCACGGCACGAAGCGCCGTAAGCCTGCATAAATTTGGCATAAGAGCTAAACTCGCCACCGCTAATCTCGCTTATAAATTTATCCAGCCCATCGCTATTGCCATTTTGCGGGATCTTGCCTTCGCTAAGGTCTATGAGCCCATCCACATAGATGACGTAACCACCCATTTGAGCGTATTTTACGAGCTCTTGCCTATCTTTTACGACGACTTCTTTACTCTCTTTGCCAGCGTATCCGCCAAAATTTTGCTCTGCACCAATGCTAGCGTAACCAAAGGGCGAGTCGCTTGCTTTTATCTCGCCTGCTTGAGCTAGAGCACCAAATGCAAATAATGCACCAACAGCGAGAAACAATATCTTTTTAAACATCTTTAGTCTCCCAAATTCGGCTTTTTATTTTTGATCTTCTGTTAGAAAATCGCTGCCGAATTTTATTTTGACTCATTAAATTTAGTCTAAGTCTTTTATAAATTTTTAGTAAAATCGAAATTTAGCGGCGAGTACCTTGCAAAACGCGCAAACCACTTCGCCTACGCAAAGACGCGCTTACTTTCAGCCGACAAAACCCGAATTTAGTTTTTCTCAAATCCAGCGCAGACGATGTTTTTTAGCGTTTGGGCTTGCTTGGTTAGCGTTGCCCCATTAGCTTGCGCACCGTGCGAGCCTTTTTCGTACAAGGAGAGCCGTTTTTGCGGCAAAGAGTTTTCTTGCGAGCTAAAAATTTTGACGCCTTCAAGCGAGATTTCGCCTAGCGTTCGCACGGCAAAAATTTGACGCGCATCCTCGCCGTCGCGGCTTTCTACGCTTGTCGCGCTTATCTTTTTGCCCGCGTAAAACGCCTCGCAGACGCCGCCCTCTGCCTCATAATCCGTTACATTGACGGCGCCTTCTTTAAATTCGTAAATTTTGATCCGCCTCGACCTTCGCAGCTTCTCGTCGCCGCTCCACTCGCGCCCCCTGGCATCTAGTCCCGCGACCGTAAACGCGCCGTCCTCGGCCTTATACATGTCGCCCAGCATTACGGGTAGCTTTTTGCCCTCTTGCTTGGTTAGCGTAAAGCCGATCTTTTCGCCGTTTTTAAAAGACGCGCGAAACCGCTCGGAGAAAAACGCTGTGAAAAACGCGACCTCTTTTAGCGTGCCGTCCGTATCCTTGTATCTCGTCCAGTTTTCCTCGGGCACGTCAATCAAAGCGACGCCCTTGTCCGCGCTAGGCTTTAGCCCTGCGCAACCGCAAAACGCCCAGACCGCGACCGCGCCTAACAGCAAATTTTTCATATTTTTCCTTAAATTTACGCGCAAATCTGAGCAAAAACGCGCTAAATTTACGCCCTCGTCTGAGCCATAAATTTTAAAAACTCGGCGAAATTTTCCTTTTTATCTTTTAGCTCAAACGGTATCTTATGCTCTTTTTCGCCGATTATTACGGCATCCTCTTTTACTTTAATCTGCGCACCCCTAATTTCGTCCCACGAGCTAAAAACGGGCTCTTCCATCAGCTCGCGGCTAATAAGTCCGCACTCGTCTAGTATCACGCCGTAAGGCTTACCCAAAAGCGAGCGGTCAAGGCTGTGAAGCATCGGCGAGACGGGCTTAAAGACGCTAAGCGATTTTGACAGCAGCTTCGTCTCGTCAAGCGGCGTTTTTAGCGCTTCGCCGAGGCCTAGCTCCAAAAGTTTATCCGAAATTTTCGTCTCGTCGTTTTGGACTCCGTCCTCAAAAATAGCGTTTAAAACGGCTTTTAGCGCCCTTTTCATAGCCGATTTCATCTCGTCCTCGATTTCAAATTCGCATTTTTCTAGCTCTTGCCACGCGAGATTTTCCAGCTCGTCAGGCGAATGCTCGCCCAGCCTAAACGCCACGGCTACTTCGTCCGCGTTTGCGGCGGAGGCGTCAAATTTAACCAAAAGATGCCGCCCCGTGAGTAAAAATCCTATGCTTCTTCGCACGATGCGCGTATGTACGCCGATAAATGCAAGCGGCCGGGCATCGTAAAATTTAACCGTTCCACCGTAATCCGCGCCTTCTTGCCGCCCTAGGCTTTTATCTAAAATTTGCCTCGTAGCTAGCGCGAAAACCTCGTTCGCATCGTCCCAAACGGGGTGCTTTGCGCCTCCTAAAATCAAAACCTTTTGCGCGCTCTCGTCTAGCGACGCTAAAATTTGCTCTAAATTTTGCATATTTTTCCTAAATTTTAGTTTTTTAAATACCTTCGCGCTAGGGCGCAAATCATAGCTTCAGAGCGCGGCAAAATCCTAAATTTAGCAAAGGCTAAATTTAACGCCCAAACGCCGACTAAATTTATTTTAGCCTTTTGTATTTCCATTCGCGCTCTTGGGTTAGTTTAGGCTTGCCGTCCGTAAAAACGTATCTTTTATAAGCGGTCATCGCATGCTTGCTCTGCATATCAAAGGACATCAGCGAGCCGCCGTATACTACATCCTCGGCGAGTATATCGCTATCAAAAGTCGCCTCGATACGCTCTTTTTGCGCCCATCTTTTGCCGTTTGCGTCGCTAACTAACCCGTAGACGTCTACGCTCACGTTATCGCCGCGCGCATCGTAGCCGTAGACTAGCTTTTTATCGCCGTCTTTAGCGCCGTATCGCTGCGTAAGCAGACGCTCGCCAGACTTATCGTAGACGTTGCGACTAGAAAACTCCTGCTTCCACTCTTTTTTCTCGTTATCCCACGAAAACGCCGCCGTCTCAAAGTCCGCGCCGCTAACTACGATCACGTCTTTGTAGCTGTTTTTCCACTCTTTTTTCTCGTTATCCCAGACCAAAGTTATCGTTACGTCCTTGCCGTTTGTGGCCTCGTGCCTAGACATCTGCGAGTTTTGCCACGCGCCGTCTACGTAGACGCTGCTTACGCGCTCGTATTTACCGCTAACGTCGCCTGCGATGATCTCTTTTTGAGACGGTATCCACGCGCCGTTTTCAAACAGCGACCTTTCATAACCTATAGGCTGCTCGTTTGCGTCGTAGAGATAGAGCATTTTTTCTTTAGGCTGCCATTTCGCGCCGTCCCAAACGCTATAAACGGTTAGCTCGTTTTGACCGCTTCTGTTATAAGTAGCGCGAGCAAGAGACGACTTTTGCCATTTGCCCGCTTTTAGTTCGTATCCGGTCTCTTCGTATACGCCGTTTGCGCGTTTTGAGACGGTTTTGCTAGCGTTTTTAGCGCCTCGGACGTAGCCCGTCGTCTCCTGCGTAGATACTCCGTTTTTAAGGCTTGCTTTATATTCGTTTATCTTGTGCCATTTTTCTGCCTTGAAATCATAATCATAGGCGTAAAATTTAACCAGCTCGCCGTCCTTGCCGAAGTAGCTTACTTCTTTATATCTATTTTTGCCGCCGTCTTTTAGCTCAGACTCGGTTATGACTTGCGTTTTATGCTCTTTAGCGTCGTAAATTTGGCGCGTAACGTAGCTAAGAGCCGGCTCTTCGTATATCTTTTGCGAGGTGCTTTCAAGCGCGTATTCGTAGTCTTTGGCTAGAGCGCACGCGCAAAGCGCGGCTAGCAACAAGGCCATTTTTTTCATAGATTCTCCTTTAAGTAAATTTAAGCGATTATATAATTTTAAACATAAAAAACAAAGATGCGGCAAAAAGGCTAAATTTAATCGCCGCTCGCGTTAAAACGAGTTAAATTTCAAAAGAGTAGGCGTAGCGCATTTAAAATTTTATCTGCTATAATACTCCAAAAAAATTTAAAAGGCGAAAAATGATTCCATTTACCGACGAAGAGCTTTTAAAGCCCGTAAAAGCGAGCTTGCAAAAGGTTATGCCGATGCTTGAAAACGACGGCGGAGGCATGGAGCTACTAGGCATAAAAAACGGCAAAATTTACGTCCGCCTCACCGGCCACTGCCACGGCTGCGCGGCTAGCACTACTACGCTAAAATACGGCATCGAGCGCCAGTTACGCACGGATATCCACCCCGAACTTAGCGTCGTAAATATCCCTATCGGCGAGGAAGTTAAATTTGACTGATTACAAAAAAGCGGGGCTAAGAGCGTTTAACAAGGGCGAATTTGACGCCGCTGCGAGCTATTTTTCGCTCGCTTACGAAAAAAAGCCGGACGAAAAGCTACTCTTTCTCATCACGCTTTGCTCGCTTGCTAAAACCCGCCGCGACGAGGCGATGACGCTTTTTGAGATATTTAAGCTAAAAGATAAATTAGGCATGAGTCCTGCGGATTTGGACGAAATTTTGGGCGCGCTTGAGGCCAAAATCGACGAAGACGAGGATCACGAGGAGCAAAACGCCATCAGCTATGCCGATTTTATGGATGCGGTCAGGCGCGGCGGGTTTAAAAGCGTCTTTGAGGACATCATGTTTTCCACGCGCGTGATGATCGACAACCGCGACGATTTTCTAGAGTTTTTGCAAAATCTTATCAAAAACGGCTTTATAGAAATGGGGCTAAGCTACATCGAGACCGCGGCCGTGATGTTTGCCGGCGACGAACGGCTAAGCGCGCTGGCTCGCGAAATCAACGAAAGGGCGCAGAATGAAAATTTACGTTAAAGAAGGCTTTGTTACCGATAACTCTAGCGAATGCGAGGCGGGTTGCTATTTCGTTAAAACGGCGACGAACGCCAAATTTGAAGCCGCCGCTGAAACAAAGGGCGCAAAAATCATAAATTTGAGCGAGTGCAAGCGACTACTAGGCATCAACGAGAACATCAAGATCATCGGCATCACGGGCACTAACGGCAAGACCACGACCGCAGCGCTTATCTGCGCTACGCTATTAAATTTAGGCTACGGATGCGGCCTGTGCGGCACCCGCGGCGCTTTTATAAACGGCGAACGCATCGATGATAAGGCGCTAACGACGAGCGAAATTTTACGTACGCTTAGCTACCTAAAGACCGCTAGCGAACGCGGCTGCGAGTACTTCGTGATGGAGGTTAGCTCGCACGCCATCGCGCAAAAACGCATCGAGAGCCTATCGTTTGCGATGAAAATTTTTACGAATTTGACCCAGGATCACCTCGACTATCACGGCACGTTTGAAGAGTACGCGCGCGTAAAGAGCGAGTTTTTCGCAGACGACGCGCCAAAGCTCATAAACATAGACGACCGCGGCGGGATCAAATTTAACCCCGCAAACGCCCTAACATATTCACTTAGCGCGCTCCACGCGGACGCGGACTTCGCACCCAGCGAGTACTCGCTAGAAGGCGGCATACGCGCGATGCTAAAAACCCCGCGCGGGCAAATGGCGCTAAGCTCAAATTTGCACGGCGAATTTAACCTCTACAACCTCATTGCAGCCGTCTCTTGCGTCGCAACGCTGACGGATCGGCCGCTAGATGAGATCGCGCGCGCGGCGGCAGGGTTTGAGGGCGTCGAGGGGCGCATGGAGGTCGTGAGCCGCGAGCCGCTCGTGATCGTGGACTTTGCGCACACTCCAGACGGCATCGAAAAGGTGCTAAACGCGCTTCGCCATCGCAAAATCGTCGCGGTTTTTGGCGCAGGCGGTGATAGAGACCGCACCAAACGCCCTAAAATGGGCGCGATAGCGCAAAAATACGCGCACAGACTCGTCGTCACCAGCGACAACCCCCGCAGCGAAGAGCCTGAAAGCATCATCGCCGAGATATGCGGCGGCCTAGAGATGAACGAGCGCGTAAAATGCATATCAAACCGTAAAGAGGCGATAAAATACGCGCTTGAAAGCCTCTCGCAGGATGAAATTTTGGTGATTTTAGGCAAGGGCGACGAAACCTATCAGGAGATCAAGGGCGTGAAATATCCGTTTAGCGACAAAGAGGTCGTGCGCGAACTTTTGAACGAACGCGCCTAAAATTACGAACGAAACGGCGACGAAGCAAGGGTGAATTCAAGTAAAATTTGCCTTTGTTTGCGTCTAAATTTCTATTTTATTGCCGAGCGACGTCAAATTTATCGCAGTTTTTATCGCTCGCGTAAATGTCTCTAAAATCAAATTTGATCGCAAATTTAACTCCAAATTTTATCGCGGCAAGCAAGCAAAAGCGAATCACCGCGGCTATATAAAGTTGCTTTTTGCGGCTAAATTTATAGTATAATTTTCCCAAAAACACAAAGGACTGCCGATGAAAATCGAAATTTTATCAAGCAAAATCCACCGCGCGCGCGTCACGGACGCCAACCTCAACTACGTGGGCTCCATTACGATCGGACCCGAGCTCATCGAGGCTGCGGGACTTTGCGAGTACCAAAAAGTAGAAATCCTAAACGTCAATAACGGCGAGCGCTTCGCTACGTACGTGATCCGCGGAGAGAAAAAGGGCGAGATCTGCCTAAACGGCGCGGCCGCGCGCAAAGTCTGCGTCGGCGACGTCGTTATCATCGTGGCTTACGCGCTTCTTAGCGCCAAAAAAGCAAGAGATTTCGAACCAAAAATCGTGCAGGTAAACGAGCAAAACGAAATCGTAAAATAATTTACGCCCAAATTTGCCGTTTCTGCGATGAGGCGTTTAAATTTACGTTTTATGGCGCTGAGTCAAATTCGGGGTAAAATCTAAGCTAGCGAGCACGACGGTCATCTGCAAACGGACGAAAGGCGAATGCGCCAAATAGCAGTTTGTTTAAATTCTCCGCCGCTTGGCGTTAAATTTGACGCGGTCGGTAAAATTTGGCAAAAACTGGCAAAAATTTGCGCCTGAATTTAAAAGGATTCGCAAAATGATAGCGATTTATTTTAGCTCCACGGGCAACACGAAGCATTGCGTGGAGAGATTTATAGAGCGCTTGGGCGGCGGTATCGCCGCGGTTTGACCCGGGACGAGGACTGCGGCGAGCTACTAAAGCACCACGATGATGTTATCCTTGCCTACCCCGTTTACTTTAGCGACCTGCCGCAGATCGTGCGCGAGTTTATTTGCGAAAACGGCGGGAATTTTCGCGGCAAAAACGTCTTTATCATCGCTACGATGGAGATTTTTAGCGGCGACGGAGCGGGCTGCGCGGCTAGGATTTTGAAGCGAGCGGGCGCGAAGATAACGGGCGGCGCCCACATCAGAATGCCCGCATTTATCCTCGACGTGGCGATTTTTAGCTATTCGGCGCAGAAAAACGAGCGCCTGATCAAGGATGCAAACGCCAAGCTAGAACGCGTCGCTCAGGCATTTGTCGCGGACAATCTGTCGCAAGAGGGGCTGGGTATGCTATGCCGTATCGCCGGGCTTTTGGGATAGCAGCTCTGGATGAAAATTTGGGACAAAACGCCGTTTGCTAAGCGCAAACCGAGCCTAGATACAGCGCGGTGCAGCGGATGCGGCGAGTGTGCGAAATCCTGCCCGATGCAAAATATAAAAATCGAGCACGGTAAAGCAAAATTCGGCAATCGCTGCACGATTTGTTATAGATGCGTAAACAAATGCAGTCAAAAGGCGGTAACAATCCTAGGCAAGGCGAAAAATCTGGAAAAATCGGTCGCGGCGGAGCTCAAAGATATCTGACGCGCGTTCACGCGGGCGGTCTTGATTTGGCTTATTTTATCGCTTTTTAACTCGTCAAAAGATTTCAGATTTAGCTAGCACTACCTTAAATGTTCTTTCAGTTCCGCTTTACTTCGACTATTATATCGGGCAAATTTTTCAAATTTGCAAAAAATCAGCACCAAAAACCCTGCAAACGCGTATGCGCTAAACTAAAATAGATCAAAACGCGCGCAGGCTATTAAAATAAAATTTTACCCTCAAATTTGACGGCTTTTTGGGCTTAAATTTACCCGTCCGCGCTCGTATCCGCCGCGAGTTTTAAAGGCGGGAACGAAACTTGCATTGCAGAGCTTAAAAAAGTAAATTTAGCTTAAATTGGCTAAAATAACGCGAAATTTGAAAGGATGTTTATGTTTGAGGGGATCGATTTTTCAAAAATGGGACAGATGCTCGAGGATGCGCAAAAAAAGGCGCAAGAAATCGAGCAGGAGAGCCAAAAACGCGAGTTTAGCGTAAAAAGCGGCGGCGGGCTCATTAGCGTCAGAGCAAACGGCAAGGGCGAGGTGCTCGATATCAGCATCGACGACAGCTTGCTAGAGGACAAGGAGAGCTTGCAGATCTTGCTCATCAGCGCCGTAAACGACGTGCTAAAGATGATCGAGGACGACCGCAAAAACGCCGCTTCAAGGATGCTGGGCGGGTTTGCCGGCATGGGACTAGGGCAATGAAACGCGTAGCTTTCTCGCGCCGTTTGGACGCGGTTTTGGGGCTCGCGCGAGCAAATTTAGCTTTGAGGGAAGGGCAAATTTGCGTCGCCGATAAACAAAACGGCTCGGTAAATTTAGGCTTAAATTCAGCTACGTCTGCGAGTCAAATTTGCGCCGCTCGTGTCGCAAAGAGCGCGGTAAATTTGGGCTCAAATTTGCGCGCGTGTTCGGTAAAATTTGACGCTTCTTTAAATCCGTGCGAAATTTCGCAAAAAACTAGTCTGGGTGACAAAACGGCGACGAATTTGACGGCGAATTTAGCTCGCAAAATTTGCTCTCCGCTTTTTGCGGTTTTTATGATTTGCGCTTTTACCGCGTCGCTTAGAGCCGAGCCGCGCCCGACGCAAGATGATTTTAACGCTTGCTTTGAAAAAAACCTGCCCACCATGGTAAACGTCGCGGGCAACGGCGGCATCGCGATCACGCCAAATTTAATCGCCGTGCCTAAAGGCGAAATCCCCGTGAAAAACTACGTCAAATTTGACCCGTATCTTGGCCTCTATCTAGTCGCCTCGGACGCTAAACTCGAGCCTGCCAAGATGGCTGAGGATAACGCGACGAAAAAAAGCGACTGGGTCAGCGTCACGCGCGATCTAAACGCGACCGTTTACGGCCACGTAAAGGCGCAGGCTCAGGCGCTAGGCGAGCTGGACGCGCTCACGTTTGACGTAAACGGCACTGGCGCCGTGCTAAGTCCCTGCTGCAAACTGCGCGGTATCGCCGTGGGCGGGGATAAATTTGTCCCAAGCCGCTATCTAAGGCACTTTGCGGCGTATAAAGACGTGTACTACGGCGACGTGGGCGCGGTATTTGAGGAGCGGGACGGCAAACTCTACGTAAAGGGAGTCGATCCGCTCGGACGCGGCGCGGCGCTGATGGCGGGAGATGAAATTTTAAGCGTAAACGGCGAGAAAATGCAGAGCTTACGCGAGCTAAACGAGAGGATTTTGTTCGCCGCAAAGGGCGAGCAGCTCAAATTTGAGATAAGACGCGGCGAAGACGTCGTAAAATTTAGCGTCGCGGTTTCAGACGAAGTAAAAAAAGAGCAAAAAACCGCGCCTAAAACGGACGAAAATATCACAAAAGTAGCCCCAAAACCGCAGCCCGCGCCAAATACGGACGCCTCTAGCGTGCGAAAGCTCTACGGACTCACGTTTGACGAAAAACTAAGAGTAAAAAGTGTGGACGGGGAGTCGGATGCGGCGAGGTTTGGCCTCAGGGTCGGCGACAAGTTGATACAAGTAGGCGCTAAAGTCGTGAAAAATCGCAAAGAAGCACTTGCGCTCATAGCTAAAAATCGAGGACAACGCTTGCTCTTTAGGCGAGACGGCTTTGACTTTTTTTATAACGCACGGTAGGTTCTAGGCGTTTTTGGACGGCCGCGGCGCTAGATTTGCTTATTTTGCAGCGCGAGATTTAGACGCAAATTTAGCTTTGGGTCGCTTTTGTTTGTTTAGCAAAAAAGATTCGGCGCTAGATTCGTCAGGCTTTGCGGCGCTCTAGGCATCCTTGCGTCAAAGCTAGCTTGTTTCGGGCGCGTTTAATTTTTGTGCATTAAAACCGCCGAGCTTTAAGTGTAAGACGGCTTTTTCGGGCGTAAATTTAAGCTTTTTGTGCCGCGGCTTAATCTAGTGGCAAGGCGATTGCCTTTAAATTTAGCTTGCTACGAAACGGACGAATTTACTCGCTTGCGGCGTAAAATCGCAGCTTTTAGAAGCGTTACGCAACCTTGCAAAATAAGTAAATTTAGCGCAAGCAAGGATTTATTCGGCGGTTAGAGCGATTTGGGATTTGCCTTTATCAAACAAAAACAAAACGGAGAAAAAATGCAAAATTATAAAAACTCGAAGGAAAGATTAAACGCGCGAATTTACGCGGAAAATAAAGCTTTAAAATCAAATTTCGCTCGCTTTAAAACCTTGTCGCAAAGCTCGAGTTTGACGCGGATTTTTAGCGCAAATTCGGACGAAAATTTACCAAGCGCGCGCAGCCTGATTTTACCGCGTAAATTTAACGAGACCAAGGCTCTTAAATCTTCCAAAAATCATCTAAAGCGCGCGACTTTTTCGGAAATGAAAGTTTCAAATTTAGCCTGCGAAAACGGCGGAGACCTTGCACGAAATCAGGCTCCTCTTTTGTCGCTTGCAAGACCGGCGATATTTCAAAAATTTGGCACCGAGCAAAAGCGAAATTTAGCGCAGGTATCGCCTAACGGCGAAAAAATGCGGGTTTATACAAATGACGCTCCAAGCCTAAATTTGCAGCAAAGAATGTCTAATCAGGCTAACGAAAAAGGGCTAAATTTAAGCAAGTCGCGTGCGCCGCTGACGGATCAAAATCAAGCGCAAATCCTGCGCGCGAGCTCGTCTCAAAATCAGCCTCAAATTTTAAATGCAACCAAATCTAAAATAAACTCCGAAAACCTGGCTCAAAGCCCAAAAAACCTAGTAAATTTGATCTCGCTAAATGCGGCCAAGAGCTCATCGTTTACTTCCGGCTCAAATTTACGGCAAACAGCGCCGAGCGTCACCGATCAGGACGCGCTTTTGGCCGAGTTTAAGGCGTTTTTGGGCACTCACTTGCCAAGCAACCCTAGCTTTCATCCGTGCTTTGACGAGGCACTTTCATACACGCTAAAATCGGGCGGCAAGCACTTTCGCGCGATGCTAGTCGCAGGCGTCGTAGCCGCAGTGCGTCCCGAGCGTAAAGAGGCGGCGTTTCACGTCGCGCTAGCTTTTGAGACGATGCACAGTTACTCGCTCATCCACGATGATCTGCCCGCGATGGACGACTCGGATCTGCGCCGCGGACAGCCTAGCTTGCACGTCAAATTTGACGAGGTGACGGCGATCTTGGCGGGCGACGCGCTAAACACTCACGCCTTTTATCAGATAGCAAGAGCCCCGCTAGACGCGGATGCACGCATAAAATGTGTCGAGATCCTAAGCCGTAACGCAGGTATCTACGGCATGGCGCTGGGGCAGGCGGTGGATTGTTATTTCGAAAATCAAAAACTAGGGCTTGAAGAGCTAAAATTCTTGCATATCCACAAGACCGCGCGCCTCATCGCGGCAAGCTTGCAGGCAGGCTGCGTCGTGGCGGGGCTGGACGAGACGGAGGCTGCGCGCATATACGACATCGGGCTTGATCTGGGGCTGGCGTTTCAGATCGCAGACGACATCATCGACGCGACGCAAAGCGCCGAAACGGCGGGCAAACCGACGCATAACGACGGCGCGAAAAACTCATTTACCAACCTTCTTGGCGTAGAGGGCGCAGTGCAGGCCAAAAACGAGCTCATCGTAAAGATAGAGCGCGAGCTAGGCAGCGTGCATGCGGGCATCCGCGCTATCGTGACGGGTCTCATAGATAAACATTTGCGTTAAATTTGATTAAATTTCTCTCGGATATAATATTAAATGTTGATTTAATATAAATTTGACGACATTTAACTGCTTGCCGTTAAATTTTGTTTGTTACCTTGTGCCGGTTTAAACTATCAAGCTTTACAGTTCGTCAAATTTGTGACCGTTTTTTATGCGCTTATAGTAAATTTGGCTATTTTTTACTCGCAGATTTTTTAAGTGGGTAATTACGCGCTACCATGTTCGTATCGCTATCAAATCCGCCGCCTTAGTTTTTAGTGCATATTTAAATTTTGCGCGCTAAAATTGTAAACATTTACCGCCGGTACTTAAATTTAGCTAGATTTCATATCTTGGATAATCAAAATTTGAAGATAAATTTAAAAATATTTGCGTCAAGGACTTACGCTTGTTTTGTGTAAAATTTTAATTATATTGGTGGATTTTACCGGGCTGCAACTTATTTGGCTATATAAATTCAAAAAGACGTGTGCTAAAATTAAATAAACGCGTATATTTTACATTAAATTTATTATCTATTCTAGTTGAACAAAGCTTAAATAAAACTCTACCTTCTGCTGATCGCAGAGCTTAAGACTAAGGTGCAAACAGTATAAAATCTCGCATGAAATGCGACCAAATTAATACATGGCTCAAAATCGCTTCGTTTGAAGTTATGAAGTTAAATTTGGCACGTAAATTTAATAAAAATGCGGATGGGTAAGCGTTTGACTCCAAGATCGGTTAATTCAAGCACTTTTAAACCCACTCAAAACGTCAAGCTAAAATATGTCGCACTGCCTTAACGCGACGTATATAAACGTTATCCGCACGCTGCGAAGATAGCTTGCTAGATAGATAAATACGTACTTTAGACGTAAAAAGCAAGCTTTTCAAGGCCGTAGGCATATCGAAATGGCATACGTTGTTATATTTGCTTTTGCCTAAGATGTTGATACTATTTATGAGTTGTTTAAAATATGGCGACTTTGATAAATCAGCTAACTGGTTTTACTGAGCGCTGTTACAAACTGCTTACCGGAAGCAAACTTCAAAAAACAGAGAACTTCGTCAGACATTCTAAACTAATTTTTAGGTACCCAAGGCCTTAAAGGGCTAGAGGATTGAGCTAGGTAAGATAACCACGGCAAAGCACTAAAATACGCGTTTAGTATAATATTTATCGTTAGCTATAGTTACGCTAAAGACGGCACAATACTCTTTGTTTAGGTTTTTATATGCCAGAATTTAACATATGCGAGATGTATGAACCGCTCCACCGTAAATTTATGCGTAAAATTCTTGACTTAAATTTATTATTGATCTAAAAATCGTTATATACCTTACCACAATAAGCCGATGCAACAGAAACCTAAATCTGGCAAAACAAAATATATTTATCCTAAATTCGAAAAAATAATGGTATAAAATACAGAACATAAAAAATATATTTTAGTAATATAGTGGCCGGGAGATAGGGATTCGAACCCCAGGAGGCTTTCACACCTCAACGGTTTTCAAGACCGCCGCTTTCGACCGCTCAGCCATCTCCCGTAAAAATATTTCGGCTAATTATAGCCAAATTTATTCGGTTTTTTCCTTAACGTAGGAAGCGCCTTTATTGACTTTTTCCTTTGACCACTCAACGGCATTATTCGTATCCTCTTTGACGCCGTGCCATGTATTTGAGCAACCGACCATAAAAAAAGTAGCAGATAATAGCATTAGCAAATAACGCATTTTCTCTCCTTAAATTTTGGAGGCGACACCCGGATTCGAACCGGGGATCAAAGCTTTGCAGGCTCATGCCTTACCACTTGGCTATGTCGCCTAAAAGTCAATGGTGCCCGAAACCGGACTTGAACCGGTACGGTAAAAAATACCGAGGGATTTTAAGTCCCTTGCGTCTACCATTCCGCCACCCGGGCAAAAATTCCCTAAATTTAAAACCGATGGAGCGGGAAACGAGATTCGAACTCGCGACCCCAACCTTGGCAAGGTTGTGCTCTACCCCTGAGCTATTCCCGCATTTCATTTGAAAAATGAGATTTTAGCTGATTTTTGCTTAAAATTTTATTTTATTTTGCCAAATTTCAAAATTTCGTAAGATAAAAATGATATAATTCCAAAATCCTTTCAATAATTGGGGTTATAGCTCAGCTGGGAGAGCGCTTGAATGGCATTCAAGAGGTCGGCGGTTCGATCCCGCTTAACTCCACCATTAATATCTAATATTATTAACCTTCAAAAAATCCCTCAGCGCTTCGTATTCGCCGTTTTCAAAGTATCGCCATTTACCGGGCTTTAGCATACCGAGATCTACGCGACCAAAACTAACGCGTTTTAGATCCATCACCTCAAGGTCAAAATAGCCGAAAAAGCGGCGCAGTTCGCGGTTTTGCCCTTCATTTATCACAACTTTTAGCTTTGTAAAACCGCCGCTGGCGCCAAAAATTTTATAGTCTAAAAACGGCTTAAATTCCATCGATTTTATCGCGGTTTTAGCATGCGCGCCTTTAGTAGCGTCCGCAGCGAAAAAACCCTCGTTCATCGCCGTTATCACTTCAGGCGTTATCTCGCCTTTTACCTTTAGATAGTATTCGCGCTCTACGTCGCTGTTCATCAATGCAGTCGCGATCGCCGGAGCGTCCGTTAGTAAAAGTAGCCCCTCGCTAGCGTAGTCAAGTCGCCCGATACTAACAAATTTAGCAAACTGTCGGTCCAAGCTATCGTAAATAGTTTTGCGTCCGCGGTCATCTTTTTTACTAACCAGCTCGCCTTTTTGTTTGTGATAAACGATCACGGTAAATTCTTTTTTTAGCCGCACGGGACGGCCGTTTATCTTTACTTTATCCTCATCGCTAACGCTCGTAGCTAGCTCGCTAACGACGCGGCCGTTTACGCTAACTTTGCCCTGTTTAATTAGCTCGTCGGCCTCTCTACGCGAATAACTCGTGTTATGCGATATAAATTTATTTAGTCTGCTTTTTTGCATTTTATAGTCCTAAATTTGCAAGGTCGTGGATGTGCAAGACGCCTACTGGCACGCCGTTTTCCACGACGGCTAGGAGTTGAATCTTATGTTGCTCAATGAGCGCTAACGCGTCGATCGCTAACATCTCTTTATCGTTTAACTCTTTTGGTTTTAGAGTCGCGTATTTGATCGCGGCATCGTTTAGATCAAAGTCCTCTCTCATTAGCGCCCGCCTAAGGTCTCCGTCGCTTAAAATCGCGTCCAAAACGCCGTCTTTATCCACGATGAGAACGGTGCCGAGTTTACCGTGCGTCATAGTGTCGATCGCCTGTTTTAGGCTCGCATTCCAGTGCACTATCGGTAAATTTTCGCTTCTCATCACGTCTTTAACCTTTAAAAATAGCCTCTTGCCAAGGCTTCCGCCGGGATGGAAATTTGCAAAATCCTCTTTTTTAAATCCGCGCTTTTGCATCAGACAAACGGCTAACGCATCGCCTAAGGCTAACGTTAGCGTAGTCGAGCTAGTCGGTGCGGCATCCAGCGGGCAGGCCTCCTTGCTAACGTTAAGCTTCACGAACGCATCGCTAAATTTGCCCAGCGTACTAAATTTATCCCTCGCCATAGCAACTATCGGTACGCCGAAACGCTGCACGTGAGGCAGGATTTTGGTTAGCTCCTCACTCTCGCCACTAAAGCTGATAGCTAGCAGCGTATCGTCCTTGCCGATCATACCCAGATCGCCGTGCATCGCCTCAGTCGGATGCATGAAAAAGCTAGGCGTGCCCGTGCTAGCAAGCGTAGCGGCGATCTTGGCGCCGACATGTCCGCTCTTGCCCACGCCGGTAACTACGACTTTACCTTTGGTTTTGTATAAAACCTCGACCGCTTTTTCAAATTCGCCGTCTAAAATTTCGGCATTTCTCGTTAGCTCGTTAGCTTCCGTTTTTAGCACGTTAGCGGCTATTTTGATTGTATCGCTCATTTTGCGCCCTTACATCAGGTATATGATAGGCACGATGGTCGGGTATTTTTTGACTTTTCTAAAGATATGTTTACGGATGACCTGGCGCACCTGCCCCTCGAGCATCCTACCGTCTTTTAAAAGCTCCTCTTTGACGTTGCTTAGATACTGCTCCAACACGCCCTCCATCTCTTTTCTAAATTCGCCGTCTTGTTTATCGCCAACCAGACCGTAGCTGATGACGCGAGGTTTGTTTATGAGCTTAGCACCGTGGCGAGAAATTTGCGCGATGATCATCACGACGCCCGCTTCGGCCAAATTTTGGCGGTCGATCACGACATCGTCTGAAATTTGCTTGTTGATTTGGTTATCGATAAATACCTTGCCCGTTTTTACGGTCTTGGCGCGCTTCATGTATTTTTGGCAAATTTCCATCTGATCGCCGTCGCTCATCAGATAGATGTTTCGCTCGTCCACGCCGCAGGCTACGGCTGTTTCTTTATGCTTTGCAATGTGGTTGTACTCGCCGTGGACGGGAAGGAAAAATTTAGGCTTTATTAGGCGTAGCATCAGCTTTTGTTCCTCTTGCGCCGCGTGACCGCTCACGTGTATCTCGCTAAAGTCCTGATACGCGACGCTAGCGCCTGACTTGATGAGGAAATTTAGCACCGTAGAGACGCTGCTTTCGTTACCGGGGATCGCCTTTGAGCTGATGATGATCTGATCGGTCGGCTTTATTTTTATATATTTGTGCTCGTCGGTAGCCATTCGGTATAGCGCGCTCATCGTCTCGCCCTGAGAGCCGGTGGTAACGATCAGTACTTCGTTATCTTTAAATTTACCGACTTCGTTAGCGTCGATAAAAATTTTCTTATCGAGTTTGATGTAGCCAAGCTCCATCGCCGTATAAAGGTTGCGCTCCATGCTACGGCCGATGACGCAAACTTTGCGGTTGTATTTTAGTCCCCAGTCGATCGCCTGATAGACGCGGTGGATGTTGGAGCTAAACGTACTCATTATCACGCGGCCTTTGGCTTTTGAGAAAATCGCGTCAAATGTCTTGCCCACGCTGCTTTCGCTTTTAGTAAAGCCCTCTCTGTAGCTGTTCGTGCTATCGCTCATCAGGCACAGTACGCCGCGCTCGCCGTAGTATGCGAGTCTGCCAAGGTCTGTTGGGTAGCCGTCGATCGGCGTGTGGTCGATCTTAAAGTCGCCCGTATGAATGATGGTGCCTGCCTTTGTCGTGATGGCAAGTGCGCTGGCGTCGATGATAGAGTGAGTGATATGTATCCACTCGACCTCAAAATCCCCTATCAAATACGGCTTGCGCTTTTCGACCGAGCGGAAAAGCGAACGCTCCTGCTTGAGCCCGTGCTCTTCAAATTTGTTATTTATCATACCGAGCGGTAACGGCGTAGCGTAAATCGGAAATTTAAACTCTTTATAAAAGTAGGGCACCGCACCGATGTGATCCTCGTGTGCGTGCGTGATGACGACGCCTTTTATCTTGTCTTTTATCTTTCGCACGTAGTCAAAGTCGGGGATCAGGATATCCACGCCGTGCATGCTCTCACTAGGAAAGCTCATGCCGATATCTACGATGATCGCGCTCGTGTCGGTCTCAAATATCGTCATATTTCCGCCGATCTCGCCCAGCCCGCCAAGAGGCGTGACGCGGATCCTGTGATCGGTCGAGTTTAGGTATTTCATCGGCTCGAGGCGCAGTTCGTGGACGGCCTTATTTGCCTCCATCGCGCTAGCTATATCTTGCTGCCACTGCTCGTTTCCGCTTAGCTTGGCGGGTAAATTTTTCTTCGACTTTCGTTGTTTTTTAGGCTTAGCTTCTGCTGTTTGATTTTCGGCGTTAGCGGCTTGCTTGTTAGCGTTTTTATTTTCGCCTTGCGCGCCGTTTTGGGAGTTTTGTTTGCCGTTTTTACTACTATTTTTTTTGCCGTTTTGTTTGTTAGCGTTAGTATGTTCGCCGTTTTGGGAGTGCTGTTCGCTGCCGTCAAAAGGCTCTAAAAAGAAATTATCTATCACGCTTTGACTGGCTTTTTGCTCGCCGTTTTGCGCGTTTTGATCTAAATTTTCTTGTTTATTTTTATTTCTCGGGCGAAATCTGCGCTTTTTATTGCTCTTGCCCTGAGAGGCCACCGCTTTTTCTTCGTTCTTGTCGTTCATTATCTTCCTTTAAATTTTTAAATACTTCTAGATAAAGATCGACATTTAGCTCGTGCGGACGGATGTTTGCGTTCAAATTTAGCAGACTGAAAATTCGCTGGGTTTCAGGCTTTTCATAGCTTGAACTCAAATTTTTCATTAGCGTTTTTCTAGGCGCGCTAAAGGCGATTTTGAGGTAAGTTTTAAATTTTTCGTATTCAAATTTACTCTCAAATACTCCGGTTTTGCCTATTAAATTTTTACTTTTTTGCAGTTTTATAACCGAAGAAGTCACCTTCGGCGGCGGGTTAAAGCAGCTCGCATCCACGTCAAAAAGTAGCTCGCAGCCGCCTTGAAGCGAGGCTAAAATCGCCAAAGAGCTAAAATCTCTATCGCCGCTTTTTACGCTAAATTTGAGCGCGACTTCCTTTTGTATCATCACGACTAAGCCGCGACATTTCTCGTCTTCGATCGCATTTAGGATCATCTTCGTAGCAACGTAGTAGGGCAGGTTTGCCGCTAAAAAATACGGCTCATCGCTCAGGCCGTCTTCGCTCCACTGATCCAGCGCGTCTTTGCAAAAAAGTTTCAATCGTCCGTTTTGAATTTCGTTTGCGAATTTTTTCTGCAGCAGCGCAAAAAGCTCGGTATCTATCTCGTAGCTAGTTACGCCGCAAATCCCCAAAATTCTAAATGTCAAATCACCTAAGCCAGGCCCAATTTCAACGATATTTTGCGTATCTTTGGGAATCGCTTGGATGATTTTGTTTAACGTCGCTTCGTCGTGTAAAAAATTTTGTCCGAAGCATTTTTTTGCTTTAATATTTTCCATTTTTTTCCTAAATTTCGCCGATTTTACCCAAAAATATCTTATGTAATGATTAGATAAGTCAAATTTAGCTAAAATAAAGCCAAATTTTAGCCAAAGAAGAGCGATGAATCATTTTGCAAAACGCATAATCCCATGCCTAGACGTCAAAGACGGACGGGTGGTAAAGGGCGTAAATTTCGTAGGTCTCGTGGATGCAGGCGATCCGGTCGAGATAGCCAAACGCTACAACGAGGAGGGCGCGGATGAGCTGTGTTTCCTCGATATCACGGCGTCGCACCTTGAGTGCGATACGATAGTGGACGTCGTAGAACGTGTAGCGCGCGAGCTTTTTATTCCGCTGACCGTGGGTGGCGGCATACGTACGATCGATGATATATCGCGCTTACTAAACGTCGGTTGCGACAAAATAAGCCTCAACTCGGCCGCGATCAAAAATCCAAATTTGATAGACGAAGCGGCGAATAAATTCGGCTCGCAGTGCGTCGTAGTCGCGATCGATGCAAAGAGGACGGGCGAGGGCTATAGCGTGTTTATAAACGGCGGCAGGCTAGACACCGGCAAAGACGCGCTTGCTTGGGCAAAAGAGGCGCAGGAGCGCGGTGCAGGCGAAATTTTACTCACATCGATGGACTGCGACGGCGTTAAAAACGGCTTTGAGTTAAATTTGACGCGCATTTTTAGCGAGCTTGACATCCCCGTCATCGCAAGCGGCGGCGCGGGCAAAATGGAGCACTTCAAAGACGCATTTTTAGCGGGCGCGGACGCATGCCTAGCGGCGTCGATCTTTCACTTTAGAGAGATCGAGATTAGGGCGCTTAAAACATATCTCAGACAAAACGGCATCGAGGTCAGACTGTGAAATTTGAGCTCAAATTTAGCGCGCAAAAAGGCAGGGCGTGATTATTTCAGCGGGACGAAACGAGATTTTTCCATTCGCGCTACCGATGGGCGTCGGGCTAGTGGATATGAGCATAAATTTGACGGCGCTTTTACAAAAGCGAGCTATGGTTGATGGTTGCGGTAGATACGATCAAAATTTGATGACCAATCGGCAGCTTGACGAGAGGCTAAATTTGATAGATTCGCCTATTTTACAAAGCGCTAAATCTTCTCAAAATCCAGATAAAATTTTAAACGCGCTGCCGAGTGAGATCATTTTTATAGGCTCGGCGGGACTTTACAGAGATGGTGAAGTTTTTGAAATTTACGAAAGCTCAGCCGCGGTAAACATTGAAATCTCGAGCTTAGAAAGCAAGAGCTATTCGCCGATAGAAAGCGAAATCGCTTCTGTTGTTCCACGTGGAACATACAAGGTTAATTCATCAAATTTCATCACGACCGATCAAAATTTGGCTCACAAGCTTTTCAATCGCGGATATTTTTTAGAAAATATGGAATTTTTTGCCGTACTTAAAGTCGCGCAAAAATTTCAAATCCCAGCTTACGGCATATTCGTAGCGACGAATTTTTGCGATAAAAACGCACACGAAGATTTTATTAAAAACCACGAGCAAGCCAAAAAAGAGCTTGAAAACTACCTAAAACAAAAGGAAATCATTTGAAAAATTTGCTTGATTTTACATTAGACGAGCTAAAAGAACAGCTCTCGCCGCCGTTTCGCGCAAAGCAAATTTTCGAGTGGCTATATAAGAAAAACGCAACGAGTTTTGACGAGATGCTAAATTTGCCAAAAGATCTGCGCTCAAATTTGGCGCAGGAGTTTTACCTCGACCCGCTAAAATGCGTCAAATTTGAGCAGAGTGCCGACGGCTCGATCAAATATCTTTTTGAGCTCAAAGACGGACTACGGATAGAAAGCGTACTGTTGCCGATGAAAGAGGAGCTCAGCGATGAAAACGGCGAGGTGGCGCGCCATGCTCGTTATACGATCTGCGTTAGTTCGCAGGTGGGCTGCCGCATGGGCTGTTCGTTTTGCCTAACGGGTAAGAGCGGACTAACGAGAAACCTAACGCCGGGCGAAATCGCAGGGCAAATTTTGTGGATAAAAAGAGAAAATAAAATCCCCTACGAACGTCGCGTAAACGTCGTATATATGGGCATGGGCGAGCCGCTAGACAATCTAGAAAACGTTAGTAAAGCTATAAAAATTTTAAAAGAAAACGACGGGTTAGCTATCGCGCCACGCCGCCAGACCGTTAGCACGAGCGGTCTAGGTAGCCAAATAAAAAAGCTCGGCGAGATGGATCTGGGCGTGCTGTTAGCGATATCTTTGCATGCCGTTACTAACGAGCTTCGCAGTAAACTGATGCCGATAAATAACGCCTACAAAATCGAATCCGTTATGGAGGCGGTGAGGGGCTTTCCGATCGATATGCGTAAGCGAGTGATGTTTGAGTACCTCGTCATAAAAGACATGAACGACGGTATAAAAGATGCCAAAAAGCTCGTTTCGCTGCTACACGGCATCAAAGCAAAGGTAAATTTGATCTACTTTAATCCGCACGAAGGCAGCGAATACGGCCGCCCGAACACGGCCGATATGGAGGCATTTCAGACATACCTACGCGATCACGGCGTGACCTGCACTATCAGGCAAAGCAAGGGCCTTGACATCAGCGCGGCGTGCGGTCAGCTAAAAGAGCGCGACAATCAAACAAGCGGCAAAACGCTAGCCAAGACGGCAAAATGACGCTACTTGATATATCCCAGATAGTTTTCGTCTGCGTTGTGGTTTTTGCGGGGCTTGGTCTAATCATTAAGACGGCTTTTTATGACGAACGAAACCGATGAAATAGTATTTTTAAGAGAGCAAATAGACAGAGATAACGATGACTCGTTTTTCGTTTTGCTCTACGATTTTTGCTATTTTGATAAGAAAATTTTCAAAAAAATCCTAAAAATCTGCCTAGAAATCGAAATAAAAGATAAAAATTTGCGTGCCGAAATTTTAGATATTTTACACTTTACGACCTATCTGATGCTCTGTCATCGCGATAAAAAGTATATGTATAAGATAAAAAATTTCAAAAAAGTCAAGAAAAAATTCGGCGATTATTTTCAGATCGTAAGGCAAATCAGTAGGAAATTTATAACGGAGTAACAATGAACGTGCAAAAAATAATGGACGAAATCGACGTATTTTTAAGTAAATCGCTACTTAAAAAATCAAAGATAACCAAAGCACAAATCGTGGATTTTATAGAAACAAAATGGGCGGAAGCAGACGAGGAAAAGTACAAAATCTACGATGCGTACATCTACGCGCACCGCATGATAAGCGAATACGAAGAGCTGAAAGACTGCGCCAACGTCCTGCGCTGGATCGATGAGATGTATAAGTGCGATAAGGCAAAAGATAGACCGTCCTACGTGAAAGACTATTATAGAGGCGAGCGCTGTCTAGTCTGCGGTCAAAAAGAAGCGGCGCTAAAATATCTGCAAAAAAGCTACGACGCGGACAGGGACTATGTCTTTGCCGGAGACGAACGCATCGCTAAATTTTTTAAAGATTATCTTGCAAATCCTGAAATTTTGCCTGAATTTATAGAAGAAGAGTATGGTGAAGATGAATTTGACGATTTCGGATTTGAGATAGAACTCGAACATTTCGGTAAAATTTTAGAGCAAGAGGCAAAATTTTGTTGCGCGTTTCTAAACAAAAAAGGCGATGAAGTATACAAACCAAGCTGCACGCACTCAAATGCGGTTGATTTTTTAAGGCAAAATCAGGAGGAAATTTTAAACGAAATTTTGACCGAGATTTTTAAAAATTATCCAAAATGGCAAGAAATTTACGACTATCCGAGCGAGACAAAGAGTGATTTTATGCCAAATATCTGCGCGCCGCACGAGCTTGGCAGGCTTGTGGAGCTACAAAATATCTATATTTTACTTAGCGGCAAAACCGCGAAAATAGGCTTTGAGTTTAGCTGTTCGTGGGATATGGAGCACGGCCTAGGCGTGATGACGCAAAGCGGCAAAGTCGTAAAAATCGGCAGCGGCGAGACGGCATTCGGCTTTTAGCCTTTGGCTATAAATTTGCCCGGCCGCCGTGCGCAAATTGATTTTTAATCGTCAAAGGTTTTATTTTTCGTGTGATAAAAGTATAAATACAAAAGCCCCAGCGGTGCGATAATAAAAGCAAAACTATAACAAAGCAGCATGGTTATAAATTTTGTTGCAAGTAAAAATAGCGCATTTACGAAAAATACGTTATCTCCAAATATAAAACCCGCGACGCTCTCATAAACAAATCGTGAATATGGATACAAAAAGGTGTTTGCGATAAAGATAAGATAGCTAAAAATTCGCTTATCGCCTCCGTTATACATAAGCGCTATAAACAAAGCCGTAAAGATAGCGCCGAAAAATAGATGCCGCATGTAATAAGACGCGCTAAGTCCGCCGAAAGTTTTTTTAATAAAACTCATAGAAAATACTCCTCAAATAAAATTTGCATAATTCTACCCCCCCCCCATAAATTTCCGCTTAATCCAATCGGTTGGTGCTAAAGCCCGTTTCCAGCCGTTTAAATTTAACCGCGCGATAATTAACAAGGCCAAATTTACTAACGAAATTTACGTTAGTTTATCTCTTGAGCTTTTTATGCGAGCATATCGTGCCTAATCGCAGCTAGATTTTGCGGCATCGTTTTGTGCTTGACGCTATCGCTGGCGGATGTTGTATATCTAAAATTTACCGTTTCTATGCCGCAAAATTTTATAAAACTAGCAAACGGAAAATAAAACACTGATAATAAAAATAGCCTGGCAAATCGGTTCAAAATCTATCCGTGCTTTACCAGTTTATAAAATTCTTCTTGCGCATCAAATTTGGATTTTATTTTGTATTCTACGCCGTCAAATTTAAAGCAAATTTCATCCGAATGTAGTAGCAACCTCCGTGCGCCGGTTATCAAAATTCGCTCGCTTTCGCTCATCTCTTTATCTAAAATTTTCTCGATTTGTAGTCGTGATAGACCGTAGAGCGGTTCGCCTAAAATCTTATGTTCCACGTGGAACAAATGTAAGCGAATTTGATGCTGTCTGCCCGTGAGCGGTACGGCTCGCACCAGCGTCGCATCAATGTCGGCAAAATACTCTATCGGCAAAATCTCCGTCACAGCGCTTTTACCGTCCTCGCAAATTCTCATTCGCATTTTTACGTCGTCATATTCGTTTGCTAGATCCATATTTGCTTCGATACGCAAATTTTCGCTTAACTTTCCCTGCGCGAGTGCGACGTAGCTTTTATAGACCTGTCTATTTTCAAAAAGTTTTTTCAAATTTACGACCGCGTTTTTATCTTTGCCCGCGACGATGAGTCCGCTCGTCTCGCAGTCTAGACGGTGCGCAACCGATGCCTCTCGGCCGTAGAGCGACCAAATTTCGTCATTTAACGAGTACTCGCAGTGTCTGCCGTTTGGGTGACTGAGCACTCCGCTAGGTTTATCAAAAACCGCAAATTTCTCGCACTCAAAAATCGGCTTTAGCCCGCGCGGATTTGTTTCATAATCTATTAGGCAAATTTCGCCGCTTAGCAAGGCATTTTTCTCGCTGGCGGCTACGCCGTCGCAGATAAGCCTACCTTTGTCGATTAGGCGCTGAGCTTCGCGCATCTTATAGCCGTTTTGCAGCAAAATTTCATACGCTTTTTGCCCTTGGGCATGCGCGATAAATTTATGAATATAAGGCAATTTTCACTCTTTAAATCTAAAATTTAAGGGCAAATTTAGCGGATACTAACCGCGATTTCAGCCCAGTTTTTATATAATCTTTCCTTAAAAAATTATACAAAAATTCGCATAAAAAAGGCTAAAGTATGGTAGAGAGATATTCGCGCGAGCAAATGGCGCAAAAGTGGAATACGCAGGCAAAATACGGCGCATGGCTGGAGGTCGAAAAGGCTGCGGTTAAGGCGTGGAATAAGCTAGGTTTTATCAGCGATGCGGACTGCGAGAAAATTTGCAAAAACGCTAAATTTGACGTAGCGCGCATCGACGAGATCGAAAAGACGACCAAGCACGACGTGATCGCGTTTCTAACGAGCGTGAGCGAGAGTCTGGGCGATGAGAGCCGCTTCGTGCACTACGGCATGACTAGTAGCGACTGCATCGACACCGCCGTCGCACTTCAGATCAAAAGCAGCATGGAGCTCATCATAGAGGACGTAAAAGGCCTAATGAGCGCGATCAAAACCAGAGCGCAGGAGCACAAAAACACGATGATGGTCGGCCGTAGCCACGGTATCCACGGCGAGCCTATCACCTTCGGACTCGTGCTTGCGGTGTGGTACGACGAGGTTGCGCGCGCGCTAAAGCTACTGCAAGACGCCAAAGAGGTCGCCGCCTACGGCAAACTAAGCGGCGCGATGGGAAATTTCGCTCACGCACCGCTTGAGTTTGAGGAGCTAACCTGCGAGCAGCTAGGCCTAAAGCCAGCCCCAGCGTCAAATCAAGTCATCCAGCGCGACCGCTACGCCCACGTCATCAGCGCGATCGCCATCCTAGCCGCCACCTGCGAAAAGATCGCCGTCGCCGTGCGCCACTTCCAAAGGACGGAAGTTTACGAGGCCGAGGAGTACTTTAGCCCTGGTCAAAAGGGCTCTAGCGCGATGCCGCACAAGCGCAATCCCGTGCTTAGCGAAAACATCACCGGCCTTTGCAGGATGCTGCGCTCATACGTGACGCCTGCGCTCGAAAACGTCGCGCTCTGGCACGAACGCGATATCAGCCACAGCTCGGTCGAGCGATTTATCCTGCCCGACGCCTTTATCACGGCCGATTTTATGCTCGCGCGCATTACGAATTTGATCGCAAATTTGGTAGTTTATCCGGAAAATATGATGAAAAATCTAAATTTGACCGGCGGACTCGTCTTTTCGGGGCGCGTACTGCTCGAGCTGCCAAAAAAAGGGATTTCGCGCGAGGACGCGTACAAGATCGTACAGCGCAACGCGATGAAGGTCTGGGCGGATCTACAAGAGGGCAAAAAAGCGATAAACGAAAAAGGCGAGAGCCTATTTTTACAAAATTTGCTCGCCGACGAGGAGCTACGCGCAAGCCTGGGCGAGGCAGAGATCAAAGAGTGCTTTGATTATGCGTATTACACAAGAAATGTGGATAGGATATTTGCAAGAGTATTCGGAAAATAAAGAATGGAGTATAATAATGAATAAAAAAAATACTGAAAAACCAATACTTCAGGTCAGTGGGTATAGTAATGGAAAAGTCATGAGGCTTTGCCCGAATTGCAAAAAAGAAAAACCATTAGAGGATTTTGGCTTTAGAAGAATGGATAATAACATAATAAGAAACCAGTCATGGTGCAAAAAATGTAGAGCTAAAATAAATAAATAATCTAAAAGGTAATAATTTTGAAAGTACTAAAACGAAACGGGCGCACGGAAGAGCTTGACGTAAGCAAGATCAAAAAATACACGAGCGAGGCGGTAGCGGGGCTGGCAAACGTGAGCCTAAGCGAGCTTGAGGTGGATGCAAAAATTCAATTTCGCGATATGATAACGACCGAGGAGATCCAACAAACCCTCATCAAAACGGCCGTCGAAAAGATAGACATCGACCGACCGAACTGGACATTCGTCGCGGCGAGGCTATTTCTGTACGACCTTTATCACAAAGTCACGGGCTTTAGCGGCTATAACCACCTACGCGACTATCTGCAAAAAGGCGAAAAAGCGGGCCGTATCATCCCGGGGCTAAAAGAAAAATACGACCTGGACGATCTAAACGACTATATAAGGCCCGAGCGCGACTTGCAGTTTGCATATCTAGGTATCAAGACGCTATACGACCGCTACCTGATCAAAGACCGCAGCGGCGCGCCGATAGAGCTACCGCAGCAGATGTTTATGGCGATCGCGATGTTCCTCGCGCAAAACGAACTAGACTGCCAAGGCTGGGCGAAGAAATTTTACGATCTCATATCTAAATTTGAAGTCATGCTAGCCACTCCGACGCTCTCAAACGCCCGCACGACGCGCCATCAGCTAAGCTCCTGCTACGTGGGAAGTACGCCTGATAATATCGAGGGAATTTTCGATAGCTACAAAGAGATGGCTCTTCTTAGCAAATTTGGCGGCGGTATCGGCTGGGACTGGTGCAAGGTGCGCGCTATGGGAGGCAGCATCGACGGACATAAAAACGCGGCCGGCGGCATCATACCGTTTCTAAAAGTCACGAACGACATCGCCGTCGCCGTCGATCAGCTAGGCACGAGAAAGGGCGCTATAGCCGTCTACGTCGAGCCGTGGCACATGGACGTGAGCGACTTCCTGGATCTGCGCAAAAACTCGGGCGAGGAGCGCCGTAGAGCGCACGAGCTGTTCCCTGCGCTTTGGATAAACGACCTTTTCATGAAACGTGTCAAAGAAAACGCGCGCTGGAGCCTGTTTGACCCCGCAGAGGTCGCCGATCTGTGCGATCTATACGGCGATGAGTTCGAGGCTCACTACATAGCATACGAAAACGACGAAAAGATCCAAAAAAACGTCGTCATGGCAAAGGAACTGTGGAAGAAAATTTTAACTAGCTATTTTGAATCCGGCATGCCGTTTTTGTGCTTTAAAGATAACGCGAACAAAGCCAATCCAAACGACCACGACGGTATCATCAGAAGCTCAAATTTATGCACCGAAATTTTCCAAAATACGCAACCAAACTACTACAAGATCAAGATCACGTTTGATAACGGCTCCGAGCGGCTATTTGACGAAGAAGAGGACGTGCGCGTAGATAGCGGCATAACCAAAAAAGCCAAAAAGCTAAGCGCTCTAGATAGCATCGGCGGCAAGCAAATTTTCATCGTCGAAAAAGAAAGCGTCGAGGGCAAAACCGCCGTGTGCAACCTCGCGAGTATAAATTTAAGCAAAATCAACAAAAAAGAGGACATCGAGCGCGTCGTGCCGATCGCCGTACGCATGCTAGATAACGTCATCGATCTAAATTTCTACCCGCACAAAAAGGTCAAACACACCAACCTAGCCTCCCGCTCGATCGGCCTTGGCGTCATGGGCGAGGCTCAGATGTTAGCCGAACGCGGCGTGAAATGGGGCAGCTACGAACACCTAGCGCTCATCGATAGCGTGATGGAAAATATTAGCTATAACGCCATCTACGCCAGCTCAAATTTGGCGGTAGAAAAGGGCGTGTATCCGCTTTTTGAAGGCTCAAAGTGGAGCAGGGGGGTGATGCCTATCGACACGGCAAACGCAAACGCCAAAGCGCTTCTAAACGATAGAGGCGGGCTATTTGACGAGAACGCCTGCGACTGGAGTAAACTACGCGAAAAGGTCAAAAAAGACGGTATGCGAAACGGCTATCTGATGGCGATCGCGCCGACGTCAAGCATCTCCATACTCGTTGGCACCACGCAGACGATCGAGCCCGTGTATAAGCGCAAGTGGTTCGAGCACAACCTAAGCGGCATGATACCAAACGTCGTGCCAAATCTCAGCCCTGAGACGTGGCAGTTCTATACGCCTGCTTATGAGCTAGATCAGCGCGTGCTCGTGCGTGCCGGCGCCATCCGCCAAAAGTGGATCGACCAGGGACAGAGCCTAAATATTTTCATGAGCCTAGACAAAGCAAGCGGCGGATATCTGAGCGAAATTTACACGCTCGCGTGGGAGCTGGGACTAAAATCGACCTACTATCTACGCTCCGAAAGCCCTGATAGCGAGAAGCTAAACAACGTAGCCGATCGCTCGATCGAGTGCGAGGGGTGTCAGTAGTGGAAAGTACTGGTGAAAATATAACTAGGGAGCAGCTGTTTCAAAAAATAGCAGATGCTTCTTTATTCGGAAATTTAAATTTATTTATTGGTGCATGATTTTCAATGTCTGTTTTTGAAAATTCTGCAATCCAAGAGAAACCGTTGTCTTGGACTAAATTGTTGGATAAAATATGTGAAGAAGAAAAAAATTATACTAGATGATAAAGATAAACAGTATAAGTCATGCCCAGAAATTGCTTCGAAAATAAGTCAAAAAATTTTAGAAAATAACGATGAAATAAAAACATTAGAAGAAGCAAGTAATAAGTTAAAAACACAAATAAGTGCTTTAACAGCTTGGTATCCTAATCAAAAACAAAGAGACGATTATTCTCAAATTTTAAAAAAATTAGAACCAAAGTGTATAATTACAACAAATTATGATTTAATTTTAGAAAATTTGTTACCAGAAAATTCAATCTCACTAGGTCCAAATGACATATTAACATCATCAAAGTATAAAATTCCAATATATCACTTGCATGGAATAAGAACAGATCCAAACTCAATTATTATAACCAAAGAAGATTATACAAAACTATTTAGACCAAATGAATATAGATTACAAAAGCTGTCTTTGCTTTTTAAAGAATCGACCACATTAATTATCGGTTATGGTATTGGGGATTCAAATGTTTTAACGGCGCTAGACTGGTCAGAAAACGTATATCAAAATAATAATAAAATATACTATCCAAACGGAATAATACAGTTATTATATAAAAGAAATAATCCAAATCCTGAGCCTATAATTCAAGAAAATGGAATTATTACATTAGAAATTGACTCCATTCTTGACATAATGAAAGAGTTGAGTGATTTTATAGAAAGAAATAAAGAAAAATACAACAAAGAAAAACTTGAAATAAATAATTTTAGAAGCGAATTAATTAATGCTGATGATAATTTCATAGAAGATTTTATAAATAATAAAAATAAAAGAATAGAACACATTGATAAAGTTCAAAATAATAGTGAATTTGTAATAGAAGCGTTCTTGCAACTATTAACAAAAGTATTTGACAAATGTTGGAGCCGAACACTTTTAAAAAATAACTTCAAGTCGTATGATGAAATACTTATAATAGTACTAGATATATTACTTAAAATGCCATTTAACAAAATGTCTCCAGCTTTATTCGGAAGTATAGCGCATAATTTAGGTAGAGTTTCTCGTTATATAGGACCAGATCCGGGGCAAAGTTATGCTGCTAATAACACTTGGAATAAGTACAAAGATGAAATACAAGATACAATAAAAAAGGAACTGTTGTTGTACTATAAACAAGGCCCGTATCAATGTAATATGGATAAGCTTTTAAATAATTAAATTTAAAGACCGCTCTTGCGGTCTTTAAATTTTACGGCTTACATACACCCGCAGCCGCAGCCTCCGCTTGATTTTATCGCGTCAAATACCGCGTCGTAGTTGGGCTCGTCCGTGATTTCTGGAACGATTTGTTTGTGGATTATAACGCCGTCTTTGATGACGAAAACTGCTCTAGCTAAAAGCCCCGCAAGCGGCCCTTCGCCGATGATTATGCCGTATTTTTCGCCAAACTCTTTAGCTCTAAAATCGCTACCGACTTTTAAATTTTTAATGCCCTCCGTAGAGCAAAATCTACCCATCGCAAACGGCAGATCCATCGAAATCACGCTTAGTTTGATCGCCTCTTTGGCTGCCATTTTTTCGTTAAATTTACGCGTTTCCGTCGCGCAAACGCCCGTATCTAGCGACGGAACGGCGACTAATATCTCGATGCCGTTGTTACCGCCGACTTTAAACTCGCCCAGATCCTGCCCTACGAGCGAGACTTCGGGCGCATATGAGCCCACGAATACCTCTTCGCCTTTTAGCGCAACGTCTGCGCCGTGAAATTTGACTTTTGTCATGTTTTTCCTTTGTTTTAAATTTAATCGTAACGCAGATATTACCATACTTTTAACAACGGCTGAAAAACAAAAAATCACGTAAAATTTAAGACGGCAGTTATCTATAAAGTGCTATACTATTTGACATCAATTATCAAGGAGTGACAAATGAGCGACAAAGAAATCTTAGCTTCTCTTGAAGCAAAACGCACTAAATGCGTCGTTTACACCCGCGTAATGGGCTATCACCGCCCTGTAGAGAGCTTTAACCTCGGTAAAAAAGGCGAGCATAAAGAGCGCGTCAAATTTTGCGAACGCAAAGCCTAACCTAACCGCGAGTAAAACGTGAAAGACGCTGATTTTCCGCTTTACTCGCTCACTCCATTTACGACCCTAGACTACCCCGACAAAACGGCCTGTATAGCGTGGTTTGCAGGCTGCAACATGCGCTGTGCATACTGCTACAACGTCCCTATCGTCACGGGCGAAGGACAGATCAGCCGTGCCGAGTTTATCAAATTTTTAGACAAGCGCAAAGGTAAGCTTAGCGGCGTGGTTTTTAGCGGCGGCGAATGTACGCTTAGCCCGGCGTTTTTGCCGCTAGCTCGCGAAGTAAAGTCGCGCGGTTTTTCACTCAAAGTAGATACCAACGGCTCAAACTTGACCGCGATTGGGCAGGCTATCTCGCTAAATTTGATCGACTACATCGCGCTTGATTTTAAAGCGCCGAAGGAGAAATTTCTAAAGGTTGCGGGCTCAAATTTGTATAAAAACTTCTTGCAAACGCTTGAGTTTTTGTTGCAAACTGGCTTTAAATTTGAGGTTAGAACGACGGTACATGCGGACTTGCTAGACGAGGCCGATATCTCTGCCATGAGCGAGATTTTGTACGAGCACGGATATAGAGGCGTTTACTATCTACAAAATTTTCTCGACACTGGCGAAAATTTTGGAAATTTGACGCAGGCGAAGGCTAAATTTGATCCAAATTTGATACGTTCAAATTTAGAAATAGGGCTTAGAAATTTTTAGTAAATTTAGTCAAATTTGGCGCTCAAAAGGGCAAATTTGGCGCGCCAAATCTCGCAAATCATCACTTCCAGTTGCGATATCTGCTAATTTTAATAAACGTCACGATCTTTTTTAGCTCGGGCGCGTCGCTTAAAGCCTGCATTTTTACCATATTCGCCTTTTTAAGCTCTGCGCGGAGCAAAACTTTATCGTGTGCAAAGCCTCCGTTTAGCGCGCTGTACCGTGAAGTCGCGCCGTATTTTGACAGATCAAAGGTTTCGGTTATGGCACTTAAATTTTGTTTTAGTTCGTTCGCCTCGCCGCCTTTTACGTAGCTTATTTTGCGGTTTTGTAGAGATTTGAGCATAACTTTTAGTAATATTTTTTCGCCCGCAAAGGCCGCTTTTTCCTCTTCGCTCGTGCCCATGGGCTCAGGGACGCCTTGCATCGTATTAGCAGCTGTAGTTTTCTGGCAAAGCCGCTTTGTAAACCCGTCGCTGCCGTACCCCGGGAAGGCCACCTCGCTGAGTTTTTCTTCCTCTTTTTGCTTTTGCGAATCTTGTGCGTAGATAAGACTTATCTCGTAGATACCGGCTTTTTTGACGGTAAAATTTATATCGGTCTCGTTACCGAACTTAGACGTATAGGCTCTTTGTAAATGCCCTCATCAAGCGTATCGCCTTCCAAAAATCAAATTCATAACAAAAAACGCCGATAAAAAACAGCAAAAATAGTCAAAATTTGACCTTCAAATTTGACGTTTTATCTGTTTGGCGCGTAGGTTTTTACCTCGTATAGCAAAAAATCATACACGCGCTGCTGTACGAGGCCTTCGTATTCGTCGGCGTCGATGAGCCTGCGCAGGTGCTCGAAGTCGATCTTTAACGCGTAGTTTTTGTTCGCTCTGATAGCCTGATCGATCGCTAAGAGCAAGCTATCAAGCGTCATCGGGTCTTTGCGTTTGATGCGGGAGACGTATTCTCTGGTAGTTTCGATAAGTACGCGTTTGCGGTTTTCGTCGCCGCCGTAAATTTCGCTCGAGATATCGTATAAATTTGCAAAATCGTCCTCTTCGGGATTGAGTTTGGCCGAGATGATAGCCGCAAAAATCTTCGCGCGAAACTCGAGCGAGCGGTGGTGATAGACCAAAAACTCCCTAAACAACGACAAAAATTTACATTTTATATCAAATCCCATGTTGCCGCCTAAAATATATTTAAGTAAAATTTGAGTAAAATCGCTCTTGCCCTTTCTTAGACCTGTGCAATGTCTCTTCTAGGCACCGCTTCAGGGTGGGAACACAGCAGAGCACTTAGGCTAGGCGTGTGCCGCAGTCATCTGAGAGAGGGTTTTTAAACCTGCAAAAGTGAAAAATGCTCCTTAAAATCATCGCAGATTTTTGAAAAATTCACTCCGTCCAAGCTCTGATTTTTCTGAAAAAATTTATCCATATTATTAAAGCCTTCGGTTAGTTCGTTTGACTTCACGCCGTAGCTGATCGAGATCCCAGCCTCGAAAAACGCCGCGAGTTTATCGCAAAATTTAAGCGCTTTGCCGTCGATGGCATTAAATTTATCCTCGTTTACGTTTTCCATCGTGCCCTCGTGATGCAGAGGTTTTTTCTCGCAAATTCTGTTTTCAAACTCGTTTTTGATAAATTTGCCGCCTTCCATACGGATGCCCAGGATATAGCTAAACTCGTCTCTAAAATTTTCAGGCACGAAAGGCAAAATTTTCTCGTCTATCAGGCGCATTTCATATTCGCTGATTATCTCGTTTAGCCCTTCGATACCGTATTTTACGGGGCTGATTATATCGCGCGTTAGCGACTCGGGTAGGTCGTGAAAAAGCGCGCAAAAGAAGTTATTTTCTAGCCTTGATTTGCAGGCCTTAACCTCAAGCGAGTAAAAATAACTCAAAATCGCAACGACTAACATATGGCCTAAAACCGCCGTTTCAGGGATGCGAGGCGTCTGCGCCCAGCGCTTTTGAAAGCGCAGTCTGCCGGCTAGATCGACTAGCTTGGCTAGCTTTTGATTCATCACGATTTTACGCACGCCTATTAGCTCGTAGTAATCCTCCAGCTCCTCCTCCACGCGCGCTTTTAGCTCGTCTATGTCGCTTAAAAATTTACTCGTTTGATAAACGATCGAAAACTCCCAGCGAGTAGCGAGGTAGCTAGCGGCCTTTAGGATCAGGCGCTCTTTGGCATGAGCTTTGTCTTTGTGCGTGAGATAGCGGCGCATTCGCTCTAAAAATTTACCGCCCTCGACATCCTTTACGAGCCCTTCTAGTATCCCAAGTACCCAGGCGTTTATCTGCTCGTTTTTAGTTTTTTGCATCTGATGAAACACATCGGGGCGTATATCCGTGACCACGACGCGTGCGAGAAACTCGAAAATACCCGCCTCGATGATGTAGTTCATATCGGCATTATGCTCGAGTTTTGCGATAAAATACGCGATGATAAATTTATGTGCCTGCTTATCAAGCTCGACTAAATTCGTCATCTTAGGATAGTCGTTCCAGCGCGAGATGGACGCGGCTTTAAAGATGTGCTCGATCAGCTGCGCGCTTATCATTTATCGTCCGATTTTTTCACGACGCGAGCACGCTTTTCGCCGGCGAATTCAGGCTTTTTAAAGCCCTCTTTATTGCCTGTTTTTCGCGGTTTATCGTCAAATTTATCTTTGCTCGCGCGAGGTTTTCTATCGCCTGTTTTTACGTCTCTTTTATCGGCTCCGAAACTCTTACCGCGAGAGCCGTCTTTGCTAAATTTAGACTCGCGTGCGCCGTAACCGCCTATACCAAAACTTCGGTCGCTATCTCGCGTAAATTTCTCAAATTTCGGCGCTTCTAAGCTTTGTTCTTGCGTTTTTTTGATTATCTCGTCCGAGCAAATTTCGATCACCGTGTGGACGTTGCCTCGCGGATTAAAGTCGCCCGTGATCTTCATCCATTTTGGCGCTAGCTTTCGCTCTAAAACGTCGTAAATTTCGTTTATGCTGTCTTCGTGGCTGATATTGCGCGTCATGAAACTATTGATGTAGAGTTTGATAGCTTTTAGCTCGACGACGAATTTAGCCGGTACGTACTCAAGATAAATCGTCGCAAAATCAGGATATCCCGAGCGCGGACATAGGCAGCAAAACTCCGGCAGCGTGATTTTGATCTTATAGTCGCGTTCATGCTTGTTTTCCCAGATTTCCAGGTCTTTTTCTACATCAAATTCGCTTATTATTTTCTCGCCGTATTTTGGCTCTACGACCTCGTTTTCTTGCATTTTTTTCCTTTAAATTTCTTTTGGCTTTTCTATGAAAAAGCCCTGCGCGAAGTCGGTCTGATAGCGCTCCACGACGTTAAAGAACTCCTCGTTCTCCACAAATCTCACAATAGTCTTCACGCCTAATCTTTTTGCGGTTAAATTTAGATTTTCAAACAGAGTTTTAAATTTGTCGTTTTTGATATTTTTGTTAAATTCTATGTCGTAGATAACAAAATCTATCGGCAAAAATTTAAAATACTCAAATCCGGCATTATTACCGCCGAATTTATTTAGCGCAAAGCGAAAACCTAGATTTTTATACTCCGTTAAAATTTCTTTAAATCTATTTATCTCGTCATACACTAGCTTCTCGCTAAACTCGAAAATAACGCGATTTGGATCGATTTTTCCCATCTGCGCGAACTCTTTTATAAAATTTATAAATTTTATATTTCTAAGCGAGACGGATGAAATTTCTATCATAAGCGGATCGTTATCTTTAAATTTAATTTCGGATAATTTTTTAATAATGTTTATATCAAAAAGCACCTCGTAGCCGTTTTTATTTGCGATATTTTGTACTTTTCGCTTTGAGACTAGGCCTTGCATATCGGTATAAATTTTGATCAAAACGTTTTTTAAATTTTGTCCAAAACGAAGGCTTTTAACGAGCTGAGTTTGAAAAATAAATCTTTGCATATCGATGCAGTTGCAGACGTCTTTTTCAAGGTCGTCGGTAACGTCTACTTTATCGTCGCTATCTTCTTCGTTTAGCTTTTGGATGAGATAAGAAACCGTGTTTTTAAGGCTTGCGGAGTGGTTTATATCTACAGCGTCAAATTTAATCTTTAACTCGATATTATAAATCCCGTCGTTTAAAAGACTCTTCTCAAAAACGCTTAAAAGATGGAGTAACTCGGTATTTTTACTCTCACAAAAGATCAAAAAATACTCGTTTGAATATCTGCCGATAAGCGTGTTTTTAGAGACCTTTTCATTTAAAAATTTTTCCAGCCGCTCAACTAATCGTTTTAACAAAATATCGGTGCTTACAAAGCTATAACGCTCGTTTAGATCATTTAAATTTTCGATCTTTAGCATTACCGCATTACCGCCGCTCTTGCCTTTAAATTTAGAAGCCTGTTTTGAAAGTAGGCGTAAAATTTCATCTCTACTAAAGGCCTTGGTTATCTGATCTAACGTACTTGTTTGAAAGCTTTGATAAATTTTATAAACCGTAAAATAAACCTGACACAAAACCAAAATCGTGATCAAAATAATGTCATCGGCGTCAAATTTAACCTCTTCTTTTTTAATAAAAATATAAACTAAAATGATAATACTAAAAAAAAGTATCGAAGATACTTCAAGCGCGGTTTTAAACCGATGGGATCTCTCTTTTAGCTCTGATTTTAGCATCTCACACGTCCAAATGTTTCACGTCTTTTGCGTGCTCTTGTATATAGTTTCTTCTAGGTTCTACCTCGTCGCCCATGAAGAGATTAAACGTATCTGACGCACTTACGGCATCGTTTATGTTTATTTTTAGCAAACGGCGGTTTTCCGGATTCATCGTAGTTTCCCAAAGTTGCTCGGGATTCATCTCGCCAAGACCTTTATAGCGCTGGATATAAGCGCCTTTTTTGGCATTTTTCTCGATCTCTTCTAGCACGTCTAACACGTCGCCTTTTAGCTCGACGCCGCGCTCTTTTATCTTTTGGCTAATATAAAGCGCTTCCTCGTAAAGCGGATTTGTAAATAAATTTTCATTTACCAAAAGCTCTTCTAAGCCGCTTTCAGTTTGCACGTAAATTCGCGCTTCTTCTTCGCTGACGTATGAGTTTAGGATATTGTGCCCCTGTGCCTCTAAATAATTTTTTAAAATTTCATAAATCTCGCCGTAACTTTTTGAGACGATGTCTGGATTTTCAATCATATATCTAACCGCAGAAATCACGCTAAAACGCTTTTCAAGCTCTTTTAATACGCTTCTATAAGCCGCGACTATCTTTAAAAAGTCTATAAGATCAGCGTTTCCGATACCTTCAAACTCAACCCCTTCGATACCGGTTTCGATTAGAAATTCATTGAGGGCTTTTTCGTCTTTTAGATAAATTTCTTTTTTACCCTTTTTATAGCGGTAAAGCGGCGGCTGGGCTAGATAGATGTGGCCGTTTTCCACGACTTTGTGTAAAAATCTAAAGAAAAAAGTTAAAAGCAGAGTCTGGATGTGGCTACCGTCTACGTCGGCATCGGTCATGATGATGATTTTGTGGTAGCGAAGCCTCTCAGCGTCAAATTCGTCGCCAATACCGCAACCTAGCGCGGTTATCATATTTTTTATTTCGTCTGATTTTAAAATTTTATCTAAGCGCGATTTTTCGACGTTTAAAATTTTACCTTTTAGAGGCAAAATCGCCTGAAATACTCTATCGCGTCCTTGTTTAGCCGAGCCACCCGCAGAGTCGCCCTCCACCAGATAAAGCTCGCTGATAGCTGGATCTTTACTCTGACAGTCGGCTAATTTACCGGGCAGAGTTCCTATGTTTAGACCCTCTTTTTTACGCGTTAGATCGCGAGCTTTTTTGGCAGCTTCGCGTCCGCGCGCCGCCATCAGCGCTTTTTCCATTATCGCGCGAGCTTCGATCGGATTTTCTTCAAAATACTTGCTAAGTACCTCAAAAACCATCTTTTGAACGATCGGTTTTACGTAGCTTGAGCCTAGTTTTCCCTTTGTTTGGCCTTCAAACTGCGGCTCGGGAACTTTTACGCTAACTACCGCAATTAGGCCTTCGCGAATATCTTCGCCGGTGATTTTCGTGTCTTTTTCGCGAGCTGCGGCGTTTGCTGCGATATAGTTTGTTATCACGCGAGTTAGACCCGCGCGAAATCCCGCTTCGTGCGTACCGCCGTCAGGGGTTTTGATATTATTTACGAAGCTTAGTAAATTTTCGCTATAAGTATCGTTATACATCAGCGCAAAATCAACTAAAACGTCCTCTTCGCCGCCGCTAAAAGATACCGCTTTACTTACGGCTTCGTTTTTATTCATATCCGTTACAAAGCTCTCAAGTCCACCCTCGTAGTGAAAGCTCTCGCTTCTACCGTTTCTTTGATCTTTGAAATTTATCGTGATTTTCGGGTTTAGATAGGCTAGCTCGCGAAAACGTTTGGTTAAAATTTCATCGTTAAATTCCGTAACCTCAAAAATGCTGTCATCCGGCCAAAACTCTACCTGAGTTCCCGTTCTATTCGTGGTTTTTATAACTTCTAGGTCGCTTTGCGGGACACCTTTTGAAAATTCTTGTCTGTGTAGTTTGCCGTCGCGTTTGATATTTACGACCAGTTTTTTTGAAAGCGCATTTACGACGCTAACGCCGACGCCGTGCAGACCGCCTGAAACCTTATAAGTGTCTTTGTCAAATTTACCGCCCGCGTGAAGTACGGTTAAAACGACCGTAGCTGCTGAAATTTTCTCCGTAGGGTGCATATCTACCGGTATACCGCGTCCGTTATCGGTGATGATAGCAGAGCCTTCGCGCGTTAGTTCTACGTCTATCGTATCGCAGTAACCCGCCATCGCTTCGTCTATGGAGTTATCGACGACCTCGTAGATCATGTGATGTAGGCCGCTTACGTTGGTATCTCCGATATACATACCGGGGCGTTTTCTAACCGCTTCTAGCCCTTTTAAAACTTTAATATTTTCCGCGCCGTAATTTTGCTGCATTATTTACCTTTTTATTTTTATAAATTTATCGGCATGATTACCGTTTTTAGCTCGTTTGAGCTAACCGTGAAGGCTAAATTCGAGTCGTTAAATCCAAATTCGAAATATTCCTCTTCGATATTTTGCAAGAAATCAAGCAAATATCTATTTTTTACGCCGACGTAAATTTCGCTTTCAAGCCCCGTTGCAAAATCAATCGAAGTTTTAGCTTCAGAATTATCCTCTACTATGCTTTCAAAACTTACCGTTTGCGGGGCAAATATTATTTTGGTACTTTCAGACATGATAGAGACGGTTTTTATACCTTCTATCATTTTATCTCTGCTTAATCTTAGACGTTTTTTTATCTCTTGCGGGATTACTCTATTATAATCCGGAAATTTACCGTTAATCAGCTTCGTAAAAAATTCGAAATTCGAGCTTTGAGCGATAAGAGTCGTATCGTCGTAGTAAATTTCTATTTTATCGAAAAATAGTTTTTGAATTTCGCCGATTGCTTTTTTCGGGATTATTAGCGAAAATTCACTCTGTGTAGGGGTTTCTAGTCTAAAGACGCTTAGCCTTTTAGTATCGGTTCCTACTATGTTTATGTAGTTTTGCTTTATGTCGATAAATGCGCCGTTTAGCTCAAATTTTGGATTATTATTATCGATACTAGGGAATATTTTTTTTAGACTTCGACCTAGCATGACAGCATCGACTTCAAATTTATTTTTATTTTCTACAGTAGGAAAATTCGGAAAATCTTCAAATTTATACATAGGAAGTTTGTATTTTGAGTTTTTTTGCTTTATATAGAGATAGTTATTTAACGTCTCTAACGTAACTTCTTCGTCTTTTAGACTTCTTATGATATCAAGCAGTTTTTTACCGTTTGCGGTTGCGTTTCCTTCGTCCATGATTTTGACGTTTGAGAGTTTATAGGCTAGACCGATTTCGTGATCGGTTGCTTTGACGTTTAAAATACCGTCTTTAGCTGCTATAAATATATGCGAAGTTATAGCGCTTAAATCTCTTTTTTCTAAATAAGGATTAGCATTGTTTATTACGCTTTCTAGAGCGTTTTTGTTAATTGCGACTTTCATTTTTTTCCTTTTGTTTTTAAATTTCTTTTAGTAGCATTAGTAGGGGACGTGAAAATGTTAATATCCTTTTTTAGTCCCGTAGATAGGTATTTTGCGGCGTTAATAAAATATTGATTTTTTTCACTTTTATTCACGTTTTTACTCTTTGGTTAAAATTTTATTTTTTAGTTCTTCGACGCGAACTTTAAAATATTCGTTCGTTTCGATTAGTTCGTTTATTTTTTTGATGCTGTGGCTTACGGCCGAGTGATCTTTCATGTTGAAAAACTGCGCGATCTGCGGCATCGAGTTTGGCGTCAAATTTTTAGCCAGATATATCACGATGCGTCTAGCCTCGACGATATTTTTCGAGCGCGATTTACTTTTCATATCGCTAGGTTTGATATTTAGCTCTTTACTTACAGTCTCTACGATGCTCTCTAAATTTATATTTTCGCGTTTTTCTTTTATCTGATCGCGCAGGATGTTTTTAGCAAATTCTAGCGTGATTTCCTGCCTCATCAGCCTTGCGTAAGCGTTTAAATTTATTATCGCGCTTTCGATTTCTCGGATGTTGTCGCCCATGTTCGTAGCGATATAGTTTATGACGTCGGTACCAAGATAAATTTTATCAAATTCGCATTTTTTATTGATAATTGCGATTTTAGTATCAAGTTCTGGCGGCGTGATATCAGCGATTATACCCCACTCAAAACGCGTTCTTAGCCTATCTTCAAAGCCTTTTAGCAGCTTTGGTTGGCGGTCTGATGTCATCACGATTTGGCCGTTTTTAGCGTGAATCTCGTTAAACGTATGAAAAAATTCCTCTTGGATTTTATCCGTTTTTCCTAAAAACTGCACGTCGTCGATGAGTAAAACGTCGCAGTTTCTGTACTTTTCGCGAAATCGCTCCATCGAGTGGTTGTTGAGATTATACGTAAAATCCGTGATAAACTGCTCGCTCGTGACGCAAATAACCATTTTGCCGCCGTTTAGGCAAAAATTTCCGACCGATTGCAAAAGGTGAGTTTTGCCAAGTCCCGTCGGGCCGTAGATGAAAAGTGGATTATAAATTTTACCCGGCTGCTCGGAGACGGCTTTTGCGCTTAAAAAAGCAAATTGATTTGAGTCGCCGACTACGAAATTTTCAAAAGTGTAGCTTGGATTTAGCAGGCTGCTTTGCGCTTTTATTTCTTTGACGTCCACTTTTTTGGCCGGTTTGCTTGCGGTTTTGGTCGGAGCTTGGACTTCGACGACCGGCTTTTGCCCGGTTTTTACTTCAAAAAGGTGAGCGATTTTAGCGGCGTATTTGGTCTGGATAAATTTGGCGATAATCTCGTTTGGCGCGTTAAATACGACGTTTGTTGAATTTGAGCTTTTTTCGTTAAATTTAAGCTGCTTGATGTAGCATTCAAATTCCGACGGTAAAATTTCTTTGGAAAGTAGCTCCAAAACCTCGTTTGCGACCAAATTTTTGCCTTTAAGATTGATTCGCTAGATTTTATCTTAAATTTGTTAAAATGGCGTTGAAATTCGTTTTTTCACGGTGTGAAAAAAGCGTGAAAAACTATTGAAAAGGACGAGATGAAAATTTTAGGAATCGATCCGGGATCGCGAAACTGCGGCTATGCGATCGTCGAGAAGACGCCCGTGAAAACTGTTTTGATTGAGGCGGGACTAATCAAAATAAAACCGAATTCTTTGCAGTATCAAATCACCGAACTTTGCGAGGGACTTGACCTAATTTTTAAAAATCACAAATTTGACGAAGTGGCGATTGAGGACATATTTTTTGCGTATAATCCAAAAACGGTTTTAAAGCTCGCGCAGTTTCGGGGGGCGCTCAGTCTTAAAATTTTGCAGCTTCACGGAGATTTTGCCGAGTATACCCCGCTTCAGGTCAAAAAAACCGTCACCGGTAAAGCCAAGGCCGACAAAGAGCAGGTGGCCTTTATGGTTAAGAAAATTCTCGGTATCACAAAGGAGATCAAACCTCTTGACATCACTGATGCCATCGCTATTGCGCTAACGCATGCGAATAATTTACGGCTGAAGGGTTAGTTTTTAGCCAAGCTCGGTTAAAATTCGCGCTAAAATTTAGTTTATTTCACGGCGTGAGCGGTTAAATTTGATGCTAAAACCCGGCGGTAAATTTAATAAATTTTTAATCCGCTAGCCCCAAAGCCCGAAGCTCGTTTAGGCCGTCTGCTATGGGCTCTCTAATTTTTTTAGGACGCGACGTAGGCACGGTTAGTACGATGTCCTCTCGGCCGTCTTCTAAAAAATCTTTTAAATACGCCGTCACGTAGCTAAATTTACTCTCAAACTCCTCGCTAAGCTGATTTAGAGAGTGAAATTTATCTCGTCTTACGACAAACTGCGTTGAGGTATCAAGCACAAAAAGCCGCGCGGGGATACCGTCATAATCAAAGCTAGAAAGCCTTGCCTCGCTGATATCAAGCGCCCATTCGGCACAGCTGTAAAACTCTTGCCTAAAAGCGTCTATTTTGCTCTGGAGTTCTGGATTTTTATGCGTCATAAAGCCGCATTTGTTTATGCGAAACGAGGTGATTTTGCCCTTGATTTTGACGCGACAAAAGAGCACGGAGTCCAGTATACCGTAGTCGTTAAAGCAAGTATTTTCAAGCAAAACGTCCTTCCAAACGCAAGGACCGAAAAAACAAGACCTAAAAATACACCCGATAAAATTTACCCCGCTTATCGTCTGCGGATTTGCAAGATCATTATCAAGCCCTATGTCGCAGTTCATAAACTCTATGTTTTTAAAGACTAGCCCGCCGCTACTTTTGTTTTGCGCGCTTTTGTCGTCTGCAAAATCAATCAAACGGCCTTCCGCTAGATTTGCCGCCGAATTTTCGTTTGCGCCTGCTAACTCGTTTATTAACTGCGCTAAATTTCGCTTAAAAAATTTTTGATTTTGGATTATTTTCATCGTTTTTATTTCGTCGCTTATTTTTATCGCAAAAGGCGTTAAATTTGAGCTAAAAGCATAAATTTAACGCCTTAAAAGCTACCAAATTTAGCCAAAATCGCCTAAGCTTGGCTCACTCGTCCTTTTTCTCGTCCTCTTTTTTGCCGATCTTTTCTTTAGCGTTTTTTATGAGATTTTCGGCGGCTTTGTAGAGCTTCTCGCCTAGTTCTTTTGATTTTGCTTTGAGGTTTTCGCCGATCTCGCTCGTATTTATCGCACTTAGCTTCTCCTGCGTTCGTTTTTCAAAGTCGCCGATGTCTTTTTTGAGCGCTTCGAGGCGTTCTTTGGCGTTAAAATTTTCTTTAAATTTATCGCCGGCTTGAGTTACTTCGCGCTTTAGCTCCTCAAATTTAGCTCCCGCGAGGCTAGCGAATTTATCGATATTTTCGTTAAATTTTAGCTCCTCTAGCTGAAGCTCGATCTGGCGGGAAACGTCGTTTTGTAGCCGCTTAAATTTAGCCAAGTAGCTATCTATGGACTCGTCTAGGATTTCGTTTATCGCGGCAGCAGACGGCTCATCCGAGCGCGCCATATCGCGCAGCATCGCTACAAACCTCTCCTCAAGCCTTACGAATTCTTTGGCTTCGCCTAGCAGCGTCTGGCCGTCCGGGGCAAATTTGATCTCCTCGATAAATTTCTCCGTCCTTTTGCCAAGCGCCTCTTTTACGCCGCCGATCGCGCCGCTTATTAGCTCTTTGGCAAAGGCCTGATTGACGTCGGCTATCTCGCTTGACGCCTCGCAGACCGTCCTTGCGATCTCTAGGATGCGTTCTTTGCTCGCTTCGCCCTCGTTTATCGCGCTAAGCACGACGTTTTTGGAGATTTGCCAGGCGGTATCTTTGACGTCGTCGCCCTTTTCGATCGCGGTTAGAAACGCCGCTTCGGTGGTTTCTTTGAGGATGCCCAGCATTTGTAGCTCGCAGAGCATCTTTTCGTCTATCGCGGTTAAAATTTCGTCTTTATCCGCCAGGTCGCTATTTTTGATGAAGTTTTCCATATTTTCAAGCAGCGCGCGAACGTCGTTTTTGATCTCGTCTTTTTGTGCGTAAATTTGCCGCTCGATCTGCTCTTTTTCGTAGATTAGGCGGTGGATATACTGCTCTTTTGCTTCGCTGAGCGCGTCGCCCGCGCTTTGGATGAGGTTGGCGACGTTTTGGCGGTTTAGCAGATCCTCGCTCTTTAGCGCCTCGCAAATTTGCTCGAATTCTTTAGCTAGAGCCGCGTTTGCGTCGCCGCCTTTTGCGCCTTTGACGCTTTTTCTAAACTCGCTTAGCGCAAATTCTCTGATCAAAACGGAAATTTGCGGGTCGTTTTTGTTCTCTTTTATGGTTTGGATGAAGACTAAATTTTGCATGAAAGTCCTTATAATACGTATTTGCAAATGCGTCTTAGCGCGGAAAAAATTTCTAATCGCTCCTCGTTAGAATTAACCAAAACGCTTAGATTGTAGCTTTTGTATTTGCCCTCTTTGCTTGATTTTGACGGCGTTATCTTGTGCTGCCTTTCGCCTACGACGCTCTGCGCGATAGCTTGGGCATCGCCGCTTTCTTCGATGATGATTTTGTATTCCCAGAAATTTGGGTACGAGATTTGGGGTTCTTTATTTAGATCGCACGTAGTCGCCACTTTTGCCTCCGCTTTTACTTTCTAGTTTTATATCCGTTATTTGCATAGTTTTATCTATCGCTTTTATCATGTCGTAGATCGTTAGAAGTCCGATGCTAACGCCCGTTAACGCCTCCATCTCGACGCCGGTTTTACCGTCTATCTTGACGCTAACGGTTAGCTTATAAGCGCAGATATCAGCTAACTCCTCGATGTCGCAGTTTATGCCGCTAATTAGCAGCGGGTGGCACATCGGGATGAGTTCGCTCGTCTTTTTTGCGCCCATTATCGCGCCTACGACGGCGGTTTGCAGGACCGGGCCTTTTTTGCCGGTGTTGTTTTTGATCGCGTCAAAGGCTTCGCGCGACATTTTTATGATGCCGCTTGCAACGGCTATGCGCGTAGTTACGCCCTTGTCGCCTACGTCGACCATTTTGGGGCGGTCGTTTTCGTCTATGTGAGTTAGCATTTTCGTCCTTTTGCCTGAAGCACAAAATTTGACTTAAATTTGAGCTAGGCGGAGTAAATTTATGAGAAAGATTATAACTAAAAAAGCTTAATGAATAAGACAAAAACGCCTCGGCAGGGGGAGCCGAGGCGCCGTTACAAAAAGGAGGTTTTCTTGTCGGACGCGCAAATCATACCAAAAAGGTCTAAATTTTATCCCAATTTTTCGTAAATATATTATTCCTTGCTTTTTGCATAGGCCAGGGCGCCTGATTTTAGGCGTTTTAGGCCCTCTAGTACGCGCGATCTTTGCGTGGCGATATTGAGGCGCAGGAAGCATTTTTCCGCGCCTCTATACGCGTTGCCGTCGTTTAGCCAAAGACCCGCTTTTCGGCGTAAGAATTTATGAAAATCGCTCGCATCGTCGCAAATTTCGCGGCAGTCAAGCCAGAGCAGGTACGTGGCGTCTTGCTCCACGAGCCTGATCTGAGGCAGTTTGTTTTGCAAAAACTCGCTCACGATTTTGCGGTTTTGCTCTACGTATTCGCGCATCTGCTCGAGCCACGCTTCTCCCCGCTCAAACGCCGCGATCGCCGCGATGCAAGAAAATGCGTTACCCTCGCCGACCTCGTCGTCGTTGATAGCTTTTGCCATTTTGGCGCGCAGTTTTGGGTTTGGCACTACGGCGACGGAGCTTTGCAAGCCTGCGATATTAAAGGCTTTAGTCGGCGAAACGCAGGTGATCGAGATGTTTTTGCAAGTCTCGCTCGCGCGGATAAAGGGCACGTAGCTTTTGCCGGGGCTCGTTATGTCGCAGTGAATCTCGTCAGAAATCACCAAAACGCCGTATTTGGCACATAGTTCGCCGATTTTGGCTAGCTTTTCCTCGCTCCAAATTTTGCCGACTGGATTGTGAGGATTGCAAAGGATAAACATCGTCGTTAGCGGGTCGGCGAGCTTTTCTTCGAGGTCTGCAAAGTCGATATCGTAGCCGCGCCCGTCGTAGGCTAGCTCGTTTGTAAGCGCGATCCTGCCGTTGTTTTCGATGCTGCGGTAAAAGACGTGATAGACGGGGCTTTGGATCACGATTTTATCGCCCACGCTAGTAAATTTGCGCACCGCAGAGCTGATGATCGGGATCACGCCCGTGCAAAAAATTAGCCAATTTGGGTCAAATTTGACGTCGTGACGCCTGCTCCACCACGAGCAGATAGCCTCGCTCCACTCCCGCGGCACGTAGGAGTAACCAAAAACTCCGTTATCCAGGCGCTTTTGCAGCGCTTCTAAAATTTCGGGCGCAACCTTAAAATCCATATCCGCCACCCACATCGGTAGCTCACCCTCGTTTGTTCTCCACTTTGACGAATACGTCCCGCTTCGCTCTACAGGCGCGTCAAAATCGTATTTCATTTGCTCTCCTTGCGTGATTTTTGCGGGTATTTTAGCAAATTTCGGGCGTAAATTTACAAAATTTAATCGTATTTGTATTTTTGAAATTAATTTTTAATGCGATATTTTTTATAATTTGGATTAAATCCTTCAAGGAGCTAAAATGATAACGATAAACTCGCGGCTAGCAAGCCCGAATTTAAAGATCGGCAAATCTCTTGCCAGGTTGATTCAAGGTTTTATTTACAGGCATTTGCCGGATGCCGAGCACGAGGGATACAGGCATGAACCCAGCGGTAAAATTTTTAAACGAACGAATTTCGATTTTTTGCTAAACGGGGCTGATTTACGCGTTAGATTTACCTCTTACGAACCGGAATTTGAAAAAATAATCGCGCTTGCCGTGCTAAAAGACGGGCTAAATTTGGGAAAGATCCACATACTAGATACTACCGTTGCGGTTAGCGAGCACAGAACTACGCAAAACAAAGCAAGGCTGCAAGGCTGCGTAATATGCTCGGTACAAGGGCTTTTGGGGCATAAAGTCTATTTAGAACCGCAAGATTCAAGGCATCTTGAGATGATGAAAACAAACGCTTTGCAAAGATTTGAAACGCTTTCAGGGCACAGATACGAGGGCGAATTCGAGCTAAATTTGCTCCGCCAAGATTTAGGAAAACCGCTTTATTTTTACTACGGCAACAACCAAACGCCGGCAAAAGCGTGGCCTGCGGTTTGGGATATCAAGGCCCTGCCAGAGCTCATAAATACGCTGCTAGACGCCGGAGTAGGCGGCGGATGTATGAACTGCGGGGCGGGGTTTTTAGAGACGATATAGATAAGCCTCGCATAACCGCTTTGACGCGGTTAAATTTATAAAGCCGTTTTACGCTAAATTTAACGAAAGCGGCTTGATTTATTTCGCAAAAATCTTTATAATACGGCTCAAATTCGACCCAAAGGATAAGCTTAATGCTTTGCCCCATGTTTAAGACTTTTTAATCTTAACAAAAAAACAGCCAAATTTTTAAACAATTTCACGTTTTTAAACACTAATACAAATTTACTTCTATCGCCGCGAAGAGCGCATTGTAATTGCATTTTTAAAAACAAAGCCAAACAGTGCCTAAAATTCGGGCGAAATTTATTTAGCAGGGTTTTTTACAAATTTTACTTTAGCTTGCGAAAAAGCGGTTGCCACCCGCCTTTTACTTACGCTCTATTGGACGATTTTGACGGAGGCTTAAATTTGCTCCCGGCGGCAGGCTACGTGCCTAGCCTTGGTCGCAAATTCGGGCGCCAACCGCCAAACTTGCCTCAAGATAACGCAATTAAAATTTAAATCCAAAAATCACAAAATTTAAAAAAGGAATCAAAATGATAAAAACTTACGTTACGGGTTTCCCGCGAATCGGAGAAAAAAGAGAGCTAAAACGCGCGCTTGAGGGTCTTTGGAGTAAAAAAGAGGGTTTTAGCGAGGAGAATTTGCTAAGCGTTGCTAAAACGCTAAAAAATAGACACTGGCAATACCAAAAAGACGCCGAAATTTCAGCTATCAGCGTAAACGATTTTTCGCTTTACGATTTGATGCTAGACGCCATCGTGGCATTTGGCGCGGTGCCGCCTAGATTTGCGAATTTAAGCGGATTAGAGCAGTATTTCGCCTGCGCTCGCGGCAACGAAAAAGGCGTAGCGATGGAAATGACTAAGTGGTTTAACACGAACTACCACTACATCGTGCCCGAACTTAGCGCCCAGACGTCGTTTAAGCTTGACGCGTCAAAAATCATTAACGAATACGAAGAGGCAAAGGCTGCGGGCGTAAAAGGCAAGATAAATTTAATCGGCCCTATCACGTTTTTGGCGCTTTCAAAGACCACCGACGGCAGCTGCGCGCTTTGCCATTTAGACGCGCTAACGGCGCAATACGTCAAGCTTTTGGAGCAAATTTCAAAGTTAGACGGCCAAATCCTAGTCCAGCTAGACGAGCCGATATTCGTAACTAGCAAGGGCGACGCGCTAACGGATAAAATCGCGCCCGTTTACGAGAAGCTAACCGCAGCCGCAAGCAACGTAAAAATCGTATTTATGACCTATTTCGAACACGCGCTAAAAGCCGTGGGCGAGGCGCTAAAAACTAAAATTTACGGCATCGGGCTTGATTTTGTTTACGGCGAGAAAAATATCGAGGCGCTGCCTGCTATCGCAAACTCGAACGTAAAGCTTTTTGCCGGCGTCGTAAACGGCAGAAACGTGTGGAAAAGCAACATCGACGAGCGCGTAAATTTCGTCAAGCAAATAGCGCAAAAACTAGGCGGCAAGGACTTTTACGTAGGATCTAGCTGCTCGCTGCTCCACGTGCCTTTTACCCTAAAATACGAAGAAAAACTAAATCCCGAGGTCAAGAGTTGGCTAAGTTTCGCCGTTGAGAAGCTAAGCGAAATCGCAATCATCGCAAAGCTCGCAAACGGCGCGGCTCTAAACGAAAACGAAGCTAAAATTTACGCCGAAAATAAAGCCAGCGCGAACTCCCGCGCAAATTCGGCTCTCATCCACGACGCCGCTGTCCAGGCTCGCGTCGCGAATTTAACCAAATTCGAGCGTGAAGAGAAGTTTGAAGACCGCATCAAAATCCAGCACGAAGTCCTAAACTACGGCGTCTTGCCGACTACGACGATAGGTAGTTTCCCACAAACGGTAGAGCTTCGCGTTCTGCGCCAAAATTTCAAAAAAGGCGAGATCAGCGAGCAGCAATATAACGACGGCATCAAAAAATACATCGACGAGTGCGTGAAATTTCAAGAAGACGTAGGCCTTGACGTGCTAGTCCACGGCGAGCCGGAGAGAAACGATATGGTCGAGTATTTCGGCGAGCAGATCAAAGGCTACGCGTTTAGCGAAAACGGCTGGGTGCAAAGCTACGGCAGCCGCTGTGTGAAGCCGCCTTTGCTTTTCGGCGACGTGAGCCGTCCAAAAGCGATGACGGTCGAGTGGATATCCTACGCGCAAAGCCGCACGAAAAAGATAATGAAAGGCATGCTAACGGGCCCGGTAACCATCCTAAACTGGAGCTTCGTGCGCGACGATAAACCGCGAGCCGATATCGCTAAGCAGCTTGCTCTATGCATCTACGACGAGATCGCCGATCTGCAAGACGCTGGCATAAAAGTCATCCAAGTAGACGAAGCCGCGTTTAAAGAGGGCTATCCGCTACGCGACGAAAACATCGGCGCATACGAGAAATTCTCGGTTGATTGCTTTAAGCTCTCGGTCGCTTCGGCTCGCGCGCAGACGCAGATCCACACTCATATGTGCTACTCGGAGTTTAACGACATCATCAAGACCATCGAGGCGATGGACGCGGACGTCATCAGTATCGAGACGGCTCGCAGCGGCAACGAACTGCTAAAAATCTTTAAATCCGTGGGCTACAAACAAGAAGTAGGCCCGGGCATCTACGACATCCACAGTCCGCGCGTACCGAGCGTCGACGAGATGGTCGCGCAGATCAGAGCGCTACTAGAAGTACTGCCTAAAGAACAACTCTGGATCAACCCCGACTGCGGCCTAAAAACCCGCAAATGGGAAGAGGTCGAGCCGAGCCTAAAAAATCTCGTGCAAGCCGTTAAAATCGTGCGAAATTCGTAAATTTAGAGCTTCGCTCAAATCTCGCCGCCTTTTTGCTATCTAGCAAACGGGCGGCGGTTTAAATTTAGCGGCTTTGCGCTAGGTTGATTTCGCCCTTTTTTGGCGCGAATTTAGCGCGGGTAAAATTGGGCTTAAATTTTGCAAAATGAAGCTCGTAGCAAAGAAAAATTTGCGGGATTTTGGCTAAAAACAAACTAAGTTTTCTTCCGCGCCGCAAGCATAAATTTAGCCGCAAACGCCGCGTTTTCTACATATTAAATTTGGAAATTTCATGCTAAAAGAAAAAATTTTAAATAAAGAAAAAAATCTTTTGCTCTACGCTTTGACGCCGCCCAAGGCCGAATTTGAGGAGACCAAGCTGCGTGAGATAGCAGATCGCTGGACGGCGCGCATAGAGAGCGTAAACGCCGACGGACTCGTGCTTTACGAGGTGCAAGACGAAAGCGACAGGAGCGACTCGCAAAGGACTTTTGAGTTTAGCGGAACGCTAAGCCCGCAAAGGTACTACGCAAACTACATAAACGTCGCGACGCCGGGGGTATTTTACCGAGTCGCGGGCGGATACGACGAGAGCGAGTTTCGCGCGGCTTTGGCGGCTCAGAGCGCGGATTTATGCGTGCTCGTCGGAGCTACGTCTAGCGCGCAAAAAACAAGGCTGGATCTGACTCGCGCCTACGAGATCGCGGGCGAATTTAAAAATTTAGCCTCAGGCGGCGTATGCATCGCCGAGCGTCACGGCAAAAAGAGGGGCGAGCCGCAGCGAATGCTGGAAAAAATCCGCCTAGGGGCTAAATTTTTCGTCTCGCAGGCGATTTTTGACGCGGATTTAGCGCGCAAATTTTTAGAAGACTGCGCGGCGGCCGAGATTAGCGAGCCGATATTCCTCACGTTTTCGACCGCGGGCAATCCAAAAACGCTGGAATTTATAAAATGGCTAGGCGTGAGCGTGCCGCAAAGCGTCGAAAGCAGGCTAAATGCGAGCGTCGATTATCTGGCGCAAAGCTGCGAAATCATCAAAGAGATTTGGAGCGAGCTTAAAAGCTTCGGCGATAAAAACGGGCTAAATTTAAGCGCGAATATCGAAAGCGTGATGGCAAAACGCGCCGAGATCGAAGCGAGTCTAGAACTAGCCCGCGAGTTTAGGCTACTTTAAGGCAAGCGGTAAATTCGGGCGACAAACGCGCGAAATTTGGGCGTAAAATCGCGCCGCAAAGCAAAATTTATCTCCGCGCGGCTTTGGTTAAATTTGGATGGTTTTGCCAAAAGCTTAAAATCCGTAAGCGCTAAATTTAAAGAAGCGAAATTTAAGCGCAAAATCGCGGATGAAGCCTGAAAATACGCGAATGGCGCAGGGCGTAAATTCGCTTTTGCGCTAGCTTTAAATTTAGCCGCTCTTGCTAAAAGCTAAAATTTTACGGGACGCTAAATTTAAGCGGCGTTTAGATAAATTTAAAATGCTTTGTTCGCTCGCTATTCGTTTAAATTTACGCGTAAATGCGGCGACTAAGCGCGAGGCAAAACGGCAAATTTACGGACGGGCAAAAAAACTAAGCAGCATAAACCGAAGCTAAACAAAGCGCCGAAAAAACGCGAAGCAAAGCGGTAAACGTCGTAAATTTAATAAAAAGCAAGACGAAAAGCCGTAAAATTTAAGCTCGAAGGTTAGATTAAAATTTAGCTGCCTTGCCTAAAATCAATCGCCGCGGCAAAATTTAGCCGTATTTAACGGCTTTGGTTTGCGAGCCGCAAGCCGTAAAAAAGCGGCCAAACCGCGCAAAGGAGTTAAAACGGAGACTTTATTTACCTTTATTTTCGTCGGCGCATTTGTAGCGCTTTTCGCGTTTCCGGCGGCTTCTAATCTTTTTGCGGCCTTAGGCGAAAAACCCGCCCGAAATTTAAGCGAAAACGCCCCAAACTCGCCCGCGAGCGAGCTTTCGCCGGGGCTAAAAGAGCTAGAAAACGAGCGCGTAATTTTGGTCGCCGCTACCAAAAAAGCAAATTTGATCGGCCTTGGCGCGGGCATTTGCGCGGGCGCTGCGATAACGTATCTTTTAGACGCGATTTTCGGCGCTGCGATAGGCGCGCTCGTTTATACTTTTACGGCGATGCTTATCACAGCATCAAAAAGGCGCGAATTTAGGGCGAATTTTAAGCGTCAAATCATAGAAAAGATCGTAAAAAAGCACGGTCTTAGCTACGATAAAGACCGCGGGTTGGGGCTTGACGAGTTTTTTACGATTTATGACTGCAGGGTCGATGAGTGGAGCAGCGAGGATCTCATAAGCGGCGAGATAGAGGGCGTGCGCATCAAATTTAGCGACTTTTACGCAGCCAAAATGGTGAAAAAGAAAAATAACACCGAGACGGTCGTGCTATTTCGGGGCGTACTTTTTAAGGCGGATTTTAATAAAAAATCAAGCTGCGTAACGCAAATCGCGCACGTAAATTCGCGAAATTTAGCGATCTACGGGCAGCGAGCGAGTATGGACGATGCGAGGTTTGAAGAGAAGTTTGACGTCTATACGACCGATCAAATCGGCGCTAGATACGTCCTTACGCCCGCGCTTATGGAGAGATTTCGCGAGATTTGCGAGAGATTTGGCTGCCCCGTAAACGCCGTTTTTAAGGACGGTCAAATCTTTATCGCCGTCGAGACCTGGCGCGACGACTTTGAGCCGCAGCTTGGCAAATCGCTAACGGACGAAGCGACGCTAATCGCCTATGAAAGCGAGATAGAGAGCTTTACGCAGATAGTAAAAGAGCTAAATTTAAACCGCAAAATTTGGTAGCGCGGCAAGCGGCGCGCAAGCGAAAACGAAAGGTAAAAATGTTTGAACTAAATAACGAGCAAAGGGCGTATTTCGGGCTTGATGCAGTGCAACAGAGCTGGGAGCGGGTAGAGTTTGCCGGGGATAAATTTAGACCCGCTAGCGTGCTGTATTTTGAGGGCGACGTCATCAAAAAGCATGTGGTTTCCACAGACGAGCTTTATGCGGAATACGGCTACGACGAAGCGACTAAGGGGCGCGAGATACTGCTGCCTAAAACTGCAAAAGGCAAGGAGGTAAAGCTAACGCCCGCAAATTTTGAAAAGCGCACGCCCCTTGGAGTCTATTTATACGCTAATAAATACAGCCTGCGAATCGCTAGCTTTGCCTCGCAGACCACGTTTTACGACAGCGTGTGGGAGAGCGGACACGGACGGGAGATGGATTTTAGAAGCGAGATAGAGCGCTTTATTGCGCAGTCGGACTCGGGTCATGCGCGTAAGATCGAGGAGTTTAAGAAAGCGGGCCGTAAAAATATCAAATTTAAAAGCGGAGATTTTTTCCGTTTTAAGCTTGACCGCAATCGCTACGGCTTTGGCAGGGTGATTTTAGATGGGCATAAACTGCGAAAAAGCGGCCTTTTACCGGAAGGCCACGCGATGCTAGGGTTTATGGGAAAACCCGTTTTTATCGAGCTTTTTGCGTATGCGTCGCAGGGCGAAGCAAGCGTGGGCGAGCTGATGTCGCGCCCTAGGCTGCCTATGGACGTGATGTTTGACAACGCGTTTTTTTACGGCGAATTTGAAATTTTCGCGCACGAAAAGGTTGATGTCTCGCAGCTTGATTTTCCGATGAGTTTTCACGTTAGCCCGGCGCGGACGTATTTGCAGTGGGGATTTATAGAGATCTGCTCAGACGAGCAAAGCGTGATGAAGGCCGCCTCGCGCGAGCTAAAAGAGCTGATAGAAGAAAATAATTTGAAATTTAACTGCATCGGTTTTAGCCCGCGATACGCGCAGTTTGAGATCGCCGAAATTTTGCGCGGCGAGGAGCTTGCCTACCAAACAAACGATCTAAGAGACCCAGAAACTCGCTGGGCGAGGCAGGAGCTGATGCGCATTTTCGGACTCAATCCGGCTAAAAGCTACTTTGAGAACGCGCAGAGGTTAGGCGTTAAGACGGTTTTGGAGTTATAAAGCTTGTGCGGCGAAGTTAAATCGGGCTAAATTTTGCCGCCGAAATTATAAATTTTAGCGCTATACGAGCTAAAATCGCACTCGTTTACAAAGCCTCGGCGCGAGAATTTACTCTAAAATTTTAAAATTTCGTCGTAGCACAGATGAAACTCGCAGCCGCAAGCGGAGATTTTTCTATCTGCATGAAAGTGTCCGAAGTACCATTTCTCGGGCTTTGCAAGCTCAAAAATCCGCTCTAACATATCCGTAGTCGGATCGTAAATCGCTCCGCCGCCTAAAAATAGATCGCTAAGCGCTGACATCAAAAAAGTAGGCGCCGTGTGGCTTAGCACCGCGTCTATCTTGCCGCCCGCGCTCTTAAAGCGAGCTAGATTGCTAAGCGCGAAATTTAGCTCGCTCTGGCTTGGGATTTCGGCATCCCAGTAGCTTACGTTTAGCCTGCGCCAAGCTCTGTCGATACTAAACGCCCCGCCGAAAGCTAGAAAATTTCGCCCGTCTATCTCGTAAATTTCGCCGCGCCTAAGCCAAAATAAATTCTCCCCTCCGACGCCTACCTTGCCGCCGAATTTTTCCTCGGTCGGTAGGCCGTAGAGTAGGTCGAAATTTTCGTGGTTGCCGTCGATAAAAAGCAGCGTATACGGCAGTTTGCCCAGCCGCTCTCTGGCGAGCCGCTCGTTTGGCGTATCGCTAAAAAATAGACCGAAATCACCAAGCACGATCACGTAGTCCTCGCGCGTAAAATTTCGGCTTAAAAAGGCCTTGTTCGTGATTTTGTGAAGCTCCGCGCTCCCATGCGTATCGCCGCAAAGGTATATCATTTTTTCTCTTTTTGATTTAAATTTTAGCGCGATTTTAGCTAAATTCGGGCGAAATTTAACTTTGCGGTAGATGAAGTCAAAAATCGCCGTCTTGTTTGCTACAAATCCTGCGCAATCGTTTGTGTATTTGTCGTGCGGTCTTTGCAGGCGCGCTAAATTTAGCAAATGCGAGCCTATCAAAGCAGACTTATGAGAGATGCTGTGAAAAGAGCAAAGGGCTCTCAGAAAAGACCGCTACAAAAAAGTCGGCAAATAAATCGCGCAGGTTCATCTAAAGTCTCAGTTTTAAGTGTGTGGCTGCTTGTAAAGGCTAAAATTTAGCTGATTAAGTGGCTCGCATACGAAATTTATTTTTTTAGCGGTTTTGGCTCAAATTTTACTTCTTTGATGCCGTTTTACACGCCTATGCTAACTTGCAAATTTTATATTTGCGAGCTTAGATTTACCGTGCTTTTGGACTTTTACTCGGGTAAATTTTGCTCGGCGGCTTGAAGGACTTTTTCTAGCTTTTTGTTATTTTTACCGTCTTTTTCGAGATATAGTCGCTGTTGCTCTTTGAGGGCTTTAAAAATTTGCGCTCGCTCTTCGCCGCTGGTTATTTCAAGCAGCGTTTGCGCCCAGTTAGCAGGATAGCCAAAGCCGTATTCGCCTATACCGACAAGAGTTTTTTGCATTCGCTTGGCGTCATAGTTTAGATTATGAACGGGGTAGGTCGGGACGATTTTTAGCGTTTCTCGCTCAGCTATTTCGCAGGAGATCAGTCCTTTTGCTAGCTCGATACGTATTTTTAAAATTTCTTTGATCTGATCGTTTGTGTAGTGGTTTGACTTGCGCGAATTCACTGCTTATATATTCGTTTTAATCTTTCTTTTCTTCAACATATTTTGCCAGCTTTACACCCTTGTTTATCTCTGCAAAATATGATTTGTTAACTATGGAGCCATCTGGAGATTTTGCATACTTAATGATTTCATTTGCACTTATTTTATTCGATAATATTTGTTTGCTAAATTTTATGCCAAACAAATGTATCATGGCTACCCTTTCGCCGTCTTTTGCTGTAAAATACATATTTGCCAGTTCTTTTCCTAGCTCTTGTGCAGTCATAAATTTCCTTTGATGGAATTTTAGGATAAATTTGAGCGATTTCTCGCCCAAATTTATTAAATTTTACCTCTTCGGCGTTACCAACATATTGACGTAGCGGCCTTCTAGCAGCGGCTCTTTATCGCGGTCGGAGACCTCTTTTACCATCTCCCAGACTTTTTGTAACATCGCGACGCCGGCTTCGGGATTGCTCATCTCGCGGCCTTTTAGAAATACGCGAAATTTGACGTGTTTGCCGTCTTCTAGAAACTCAAGAGCGTGCTTGACTTTGTAGTTGATGTCGTTTTGAGCGATTTTGACGGAGAGTTTGATCTCTTTTACTTCGATCGTTTTTTGCTTTTTCTTGGCCTCTTTTTGCTTTTTTTCCTGCTGGTAGCGGAATTTGCCGTAGTCCATTATCTTGCAAACGGGGGGTTTAGCATCAGGCGCGATTAGCACCAGATCAAGCCCCATTTTCTCGGCGATTTTCAAGGCCTCTACTCTTGGGATGACGCCGTATGCGGTGCCGTCGTCCCCTATGCATCTTACTTCGCTCGCTCTGATATCTTCGTTGAGCAACACTTCGTTTTCTTTAGCCAATTAGTTTTTTCCTTTAAGTTGAAATTTGTTGATTATATCCAAAAATATTGTGTTTTTATTGTATTTTTCGTAGAAATTTATTGCGCCGTGACAATTTTTGCGGATTTTGGTAAAAGCCAGGCTTAGCATAAAGCCGCGCCTAGCTCAAATTTAGCGGATTTTCGCTGGTGTTTCAAAAACTTACCTCGGCGAGTTTTGATTTTAGTAGCCCTACGAATTCGTCCAGCTTCATATCTTTTTGCTCCCTAGTCGTGCGGTCGCGCAGGGCGATAGAGTTATTCGCCGCTTCGTTGTCGCCAAGTACGGCTATCATCGGCACGCGCTGTTTTTCTGCGGTGCGGATGCGTTTGTTTAGGCTCTCGTTTTTGCTCGCGATTTCGCTATCTACGCCGATTTTGCGAAGTTCTTTGGCGACGGTTTTGGCGTAGTCTAGGTGCGCGTCGCTAATCGGTACGATGACTACTTGCGTTGGAGCGACGAAAAATGGCAGCTCGCCGCCCGTGTGTTCGATCAAAATGCCGATAAATCGCTCGAAGCTTCCCAGTAGCGCGCGGTGCAGCATGACGGGGCGCTGGCGTTCGTTATTTGCGTCGATGTAGCCCAGATCAAAGCGCTCAGGCAGGTTAAAATCGACCTGGATCGTGCCGCACTGCCATTTTCGTTTTAGCGCGTCGGTGATTTTGATGTCGATTTTTGGACCGTAGAATGCGCCGCCGCCCTCGTCGATGCCGTATTTAAAGCCGTTTTCGTCAAGCGCTTCTTTTAGCGCTTTCGTCGCCGTTTCCCAAATTTCGTCCCCGCCGATCGCTTTTGCAGGCTTGGTCGAAATCTCCATCTCGTAGTGAAAGCCGAAATTTTCCATTATTTTGCCGGCAAATTTTAAAATTTCTAGGATATTTTCTTTTATCTGACTCGGCATACAAAAGATGTGCGAGTCGTCCTGGGCAAATTCGCGCACCCTGAAAAGTCCGTGCAAAACGCCGCTTTTTTCGTGGCGATGCACGACGCCGTATTCGAAAAATTTAAGCGGCAAATCGCGGTACGAGCGGATGTCGCTTTGATAGACCTTGATGTGACCGACGCAGTTCATCGGCTTTATGCCGTATTCTGCCTCGTCAATCGTCGTAAAGTACATATTTTCTTTATAGTTTGCGTAGTGACCGCTCTTTTTCCATACGTCGGCTTTTAGTAGCTCAGGACCTCTAACCGGCTCGTAGCCGCGGTCGCGGTGGGCTTTGTATAAAATTTGCTCTAACTTTGAGCGCAAGCGTCCGCCGTTTGGTAGCCAGATCGGTAGGCCGCCGCCGACTTCTTCATCGAAGGTAAACAGCTTCATCTCGACGCCAAGCTTTCTGTGGTCGCGTTTTTTGGCCTCTTCGATGATGCGGATGTGCTCTTTTAGGCTCTCTTTATCGGCAAATGCCGTACCGTAAATGCGGTTTATCATCTCGCGCGTTTCATCGCCGCCAAGATACGCACCGGCTACGCGGGTTAGTTTAAAAAATCTTAAAAATTTGGTATTTGGCAAGTGCGGTCCGCGGCACAAGTCCTCGAAATTTCCTTGCTTGTAGCTACTGACTTCGCCCTCTGGGATACGTTTTAGCACCTCTTGTTTTAGCTCGTCGTCTTTAAATTTATCGCTCATCGCGGTTTTGGTCGAGCAGGTTTTGACTATGTCAAGCTTTGCTTCGGCTAGCTCTTTCATCTTAGTTTCTATCGCCTCTAAATCCTCGTCGCTAAGCTTGCTGTTGGCCTCATCGACTTTAAAATCATAATAAAATCCGTCCTCGACGTTTGGTCCGACAAAAAATTTAGCCTGCGGATAAAGCTCTTTGATCGCTTGCGCCATGAGGTGCGCACAGGAGTGTCTGATAACGTTTAGCGCGTCGGGGGAGTTGTCAAAATAAATCGGTTCTGCGGCGTTTTCTCGCCCGTTGATACTCTGAGTATCGACTATGTTTCCATCCAGTTTGTATGCGATAATATCGCTCATTTTACGTCCTTTTTATCGAAACATCTTTCTTACGCTGAAAGAATTGGGCTTGATTTTAGCTAAAATGTTTTTAAGCTTTACTTAATGTTTTATTTGATTTGGGTTTAAACGGCGGTCAAATTTGAGTTTTGAATATAGTAGAATATATTGATTAAATTTTAAATATTGTTAAATCGGTAATATTCTCAATATAGTTTATTATACTTTAAGAAAACTAACGCTAATATTTCATCGAATGAAACATGCATTTATCTCGTCTTTGCATTGTTTTGATTCATTTTTCTCCCAAATTGCGCAAAGGAGTGGTTGCCTTTGCGCTTTAATTATTAAATTTTACTTCTCAAAAACTCGCGCGAATTCAAAACATAAATATATTTTTTGGCTATTAACAGACGAATTTGACGAAAATTTATTGTTTGGGTTTACGGTGCGAAAGATAAAGCAAATTTGAAAATTTGAATCCGAAAGAAGCGAAATGGTGGCCCCGAATGGACTCGAACCATCGACCACTACCATGTCAAGGTAGTGCTC
>NZ_CAURPW010000010.1 GCF_963526985.1 uncultured Campylobacter sp. | reverse complement strand
ATGGCACGCAATGCAAAGGTGCACGTCTATAACAACTTTTATGACTCAAAAGATGGCTTCTATGACCAAAAATACGCCATTGGCGTGCGCTTTGGCTCACTAATATATGCTCAAAATAACTACTTTGCAAAAGGCGTCAAGATAAGCTATAAATGCAACAAAGGCACTATTTTTGAAAGCGGCAACATAGACCTTTCTAAAAAGGGCAGCGTTTGCGAAAAGCTAGACAAACCGCCATTTGAGCCTCCATATAAATTTGAGCTCCTCGAAGCTTCAAACGTCCAAAACGAGGTAGATAAAAACGCAGGCACCGGCAAACTAGCCGTTGCTAAATAATTAAAAAGAGAAAAGGAAAATTTCGCCGAGTTTTTAAAATTTACGGCGGCGTTAAAAGCGTAAAATTTAAGCCGAATTTTCGTATAATCGCATAAAAACTAAGGAGAAAAAATGCTAAAAAAGATGGCGGATACGATAAGGTTTTTATGCGCGGATATGGTGCAGCAGGCAAACAGCGGGCATCCGGGCGCGCCGATGGGGCTAGCGGACGTCATGGTCGTGCTGGCTAAATTTCTAAATCACAACCCTAAAAATCCAAACTGGCTAAACCGCGATAGGCTTGTATTTAGCGGCGGCCACGCAAGCTCGCTCGTGTATAGCTTTTTGCATCTTAGCGGCTATGATCTTAGCCTTGATGATCTAAAAAACTTCCGCCAGCTAGGCTCCAAAACCCCGGGTCACCCCGAGATCCACACCAAAGGCGTCGAGGTCGCGACTGGACCGTTAGGGCAGGGCGTAGCAAATGCGGTGGGCTTTGCTATGGCGGCAAAATACGCGGCTAATCTGCTAAACGAGCCTGAAAACGCCGTCATCGATCATAAAATTTACTGCCTCTGCGGCGACGGAGACTTGCAGGAGGGTATCAGCTACGAGGCCTGTGCGGTCGCGGGCAACCTACACCTAGACAACCTCGTGCTGATCTACGACTCAAACAACATCACGATCGAGGGCGACACGAGTATCGCTTGGAGCGAGGACGTGAAGGCCAGGTTTGAGGCTCAGGGCTGGGACGTAGCGCGTATCGACGGTCATGACTACGATCAGATCGAGTTTGCGCTCGAGCAAGCCTCGGAGAAGGAGCGCCCGTATCTCATCATCGCAAACACCCGTATAGCAAAGGGCGCGGGCGAGCTGGAGGGTAGCCACCATAGCCACGGCGCGCCGCTTGGCGAGGAGATCATAAAAGCCGCTAAAATCGCAGCGGGCTTTGATCCTGAGCGTAAATTTACCATCGACGAGGACGTGCTTATTCGCTTCCGCGCAGCTATAGAAAAGGGCGACCTAGCCGAAGCTCAGTGGAATCAAAAAGTGCAAAATTTAAGCGCCGAGAGTAAAAATATACTCAACTCGCTGCTAAATCCTGATTTTAGCAAGATAAATTTTCCTGATTTTAGCGGCAAAAAGCTAGCCACGCGCGATAGCAACGGCATCATCATGAACGAGATCGCGCGCGCCCTTCCGGGCTTTATCGGCGGTAGCGCGGATCTGGCGCCGTCAAACAAAACCGAGCTAAAAGGCATGGGCGACTTCCCTAACGGGCGCAACATCCACTACGGCATCCGCGAGCACGCCATGGCCGCGATAAATAACGCAATCGCTAGATACGGGCTTTTCTTGCCGTTTAGCGCGACGTTTTTTATATTTAGCGACTATCTTAAACCGACCGCACGCATCGCCTCGCTGATGAGCGTTAGGCACTTTTTTGTCTTTACGCACGACAGTATCGGCGTGGGCGAGGACGGCCCGACGCATCAGCCTATCGAGCAGCTTAGCACGCTTCGCGCGATGCCGAACTTTTACACCTTCCGCCCGGCTGATGGCAACGAAAACGCGCTTTGCTGGAAGGCGGCGTTAAATTTACGCGCTCCAAGCGCCTTCGTGCTAAGCCGCCAAGGCCTGACTCCGCTTGAAAAAGGTGAATTTGGCGGCGTAGAAAACGGCGCGTATCTGCTAAAACGCGCGCAAAACGCCAAAATCACGCTAATAGCTAGCGGCAGCGAAGTGGAGCTCTGCGTCAAGGCGGCTGAAATTTTAGCTGCTCGCGGTATCGGCGCAAACGTCGTCTCCGCGCCGTGCTTTGACCTGCTTTGCGAGCAGCCGCGCGAGTACGTGGATAAAATTTTAGATCCGCAAACCAAAATCATCGCCGTCGAAGCCGCAAGCGCGCTAGAGTGGTATAAATTCGCGGATGAAATTTACTCGATGAAGAGCTTCGGTGAGAGCGGCAAGGCGGGTGCGTTATTCGAATACTTTGGCTTCACGCCTGAAAAGATCGCGGAATTCGCGCAGGAAGCGGCGAAGTAAATTTAGCCTTTAGGGTGCGCGTTTTAGGGCAAAATTTGAAATTAATTTTGCCCTGATTTTAATCAAATTTGGCGTCAAAATCTCCGAATTTTGGTTTGAGCTTAAATTTACCGAATTTAACGGCGAAAATCGCCTTGTCTGGTTAAATCATAGCGGCGCAGATCTGCGTAATTTATAAAGCTTGCTTATATAAGGGAGTCAAATTTGGCGATTTGACCGATGTTTTTAAATTTGATCCAAACCTCGCTTGGTTAAATAAATATTAATTTTAGGAGATAAATTTGAAGCCCGAAGATATCGCTTTAAACGAGCTTTGTATGTTTGAGTTTTACATACCTCAAAGCGACAAGCCGATTTTAGCGGATTTATCGCTGCCGCTAGAGGAAGGCGCGCGCCCTTTGACGCAAGAACTAAAGAACAAAGTAGCCGGGCTCATAAACCTATCGGCAACATGGTATCCGCTCGCCGTAAAAAAGATAAAAGACGAATTTAACGGCGACGTCGATTTGCGGCTCGTCGGCCTAAATATCCTAACGGACGAAACGCAAAAAGAGTTTATATTCGGTTTAAATTTCGACGTTTCCAAAGATGAAGAGCACGGCAGAGGATTGCAAATATCTTTTCCGAGCTTTGAAGTAATCAAACACGGCGATGCGGAAGCGTCGATGTTTCTGGATTATTAAAGGGCGCCGAGCTAAGCGCGGCCTAGGCACGCCAATACTTAACGGCGAGCGACGTTAAATTTGATTAAATTTACAGAGCAAGCCGCTACGAAATACTAGACTGCGGACAAACACGAGATATTTATCTGTTTGATGTTGATTTAAATATTATTATACTAATGATCGAAGATCTGAATGGAATTCTTTTAGAAGGTAATAAATTTGGATTATTAGAGGATTGTTTAAAATCAAATAGAAAAATAGAGTAAAAGTAGATTTAAAAATAAAACTCAAGGATAAAATTACGAATAAATTTGATTTATTGGCTCTATTTGAGACCGAAAACGGCGTAGTGCTTCCAGAGGCCTACAAAGAGATATTAGGCAGCTTTGAGGGCTATATTATCTACGATTACCGCGTAAATGAATTTGGAGTCCAAAAAACAAAGGATCTAAATTTTTACGGCATCTCAAGACTCTTTGAAGATATAGATAAAACGCACAAGCTGTATCAGTTTGTAGCGAGCGAAATTTCATCCTCGGTTATAGACCCTGATAAAACTTTTACCTTCGGCGGACTTAGCGACGGGGTGGAGTTATTTTTTGATTTAAGGGATATGTCTATCTGGAGATATTATTTAGATGATAGCAGCACCGCGCAGATAGAGCCTAGCTTTGAGGCGTTGATGAGCAAGTCTTCTTTCGTAACGCGCGACGGCGATTTGGCTTTGTATTAAAAGCGATAAACAAAAAAGGAGAGCAATGGCGCTAAGGCAAAAATTTAATAAAATGCACGAATACGAAAGCCTGGTGCGAAATTTCGTCTGCAAATCCGAGGACTACGAGGATAGACTGATCGCGGTCGTAACGGAGGCGTTTGATTTTTCTTTGCGAAATATTCGCGCCGTAAACGATGCGTATAAAAACTACGAGATGTATTGGTTTGAAGTTTGCAATAACGCGCTGTGCGGGGCGCTCGGTGCGCTACTGGATAAAGAAGAGAAGCTAAGAAAATCCCGAAAGCTCGCGCTGTTTTTTAAAGGGCTTATTTTTCAGGAAAAATATAGAAGCAACCGCATGGATTTTATCTTTATCCTAAAAATCATGAAAAGAAAAAGCGACATCGCAGACGTCGCTGCGGATAAAGAGATCTGGCGAGCCGACGGATTTACCCAGTTTGGGCTGGTAGAGGCTATATATAAGCTAAAAATTCCGGGCTTTAGCAGCGAGTTTTTGCAGATGAAAAAAATCGCCCAAAGAGACGCGGACAAGCAGATGCAAAGATATATCGATAAATATCTGGAAAAAGAAAAATCGCGGCTAGAGGGCGCTAAATAGACGCGTAAGCCTTTTTGCGCAAAGGTCGCGCGGGTAATTCCCGCCAAAACAGGCCGCGGGCGCCGTGAGACGCAAACCCCAAATTTACCGCAAAGGCACGTCGGCATAACTTAGCTTAGCCGCGCTTGCCGTAAAAACCTCAAAAACGCCGCGACGCAAAACGTGATTTTAAACACCCGCGCCGAAATTTAAGACGGCAAAATTTAACTCTAGCTAAGCAAGCCGGCAAAGTAAACTTCGTCATAGCTAAACTAGACGTAAATTTAGCTCGGGCTTTGTTAGCCGTGGCTATTTTACCGGCAGATAAATTTTATCTAATCAGAGCCGGCTACGGCATACCGAATTTTACGTTTACTAGCTAGCCGCCGCTTTATCCACGCTTTTATCCAAACTAGGCCGGGCATTTTAAATTTCTTGCCGTTTAAAGCCCGGAAGGCATAAACTCGCCCTACTTTTGCGCTTTTATCTCTTCTAGCGCGTTTTTTATCCGAGCCGATTCGCGCTCGCAAAATTTTTCGTCGTCGTTTTGCTTGATTAAAGCCTCTTGTCCCGCTTGCGCCTTTTGCAGCTCGCTAAATTTGAGCTCAAACAGCCTAAATGCTTGCGGATCGTCTTTTAGCTGCTTGGATTTTATTTCGTAAAGCTCGTTTAGGTAGATTTTGCTTTGCTTAACGTACTCCTCGCACGCGTTTTGAGCGCCCAAAGCTAGCGCGCTAAGAGCGCAAAATGTCAATATTTTTCTCATCGCCGTCCTTTAAATTTTGCCTGATTATACTCTTTTTTAGGGTTTAAATTTTATAATTTCTAAAAATTTAAAGGCAGAAAATGAGACGAAAAGATAGAGAACTAACTGTGCAGGAAGGGCTTGCGATCATCGATGCGTGCGAATACGGCACGATTTCTTGCATTACGGACGAGGGCGAAATTTTTAGCGTGCCGATCTCGGTCGTGCGCGAGGGAGGGAGCGTATTTTTGCACGGCGCGCCCGCAGGCTCTAAGGCAAAGCTGCTAAATGACGGCAGAAACGTGACTCTGGTTTGCGTGAGCTACGCGCGGGTACCCGTTCTAACAGACGAGCAGCTAGACGCGATAAAAGACGACAGCAAGGCGCTTGGCGCAAAAGTCTTTACGACAGAATACAAATCCGCCGTCGCCGTAACTAAGGCCTATGTCGTGAAGGACGAGTCGGCGAGGCTGCACGCGCTGCGGCTGCTTAGCGAAAAATACACGCCAAAGTATATGCGAACCTTTGACGTCGCCGCGGCTCACGGGCTAAAGGCGATGAATATCTACGAGCTAAAAATTGCAAGCCTAACCGCAAAAGCAAAGATTATTCGCGACTAACCCGCGCTAAATCGGCTAAATGTTAGCCTTAAATTTGCTTTTTTGGCTTAGGAAGGAGCGAATTTAAATGCCGTCCAGTAAGTCTGGTTTAAAAAATGGTAAAAATATCGGTTAAATTCGCCTCATCCGCCACGAAACTTAAAAGAGTAAATTTAGCGAATTTGGCGCGGCGAAAATTAGATAAAAAATCGTATGTTTTTAAAGGGGTTTCCCTCCAAAAGGAGGGGGAAATCATTTAGGTAGAGTTGCGATAACTTGCTTCATTTGATCGATAGCAGGTTTGCAAGCCGCTTCCTGAGCGTCTTTAGGTAGCGCGGCGAATTGATTTTTTTGATCTTCGTAAGTCGATTTCATAGCCGCCATTTGCGGATTGTCTTTGGTTTTTTCGACGAACTCGTCAACTAGTTTAAAATACTCCTCGCATGCAGGCGAAAGCTCCGCCGCAGACGCGCTAACGCCCATTATGCCAAGAGCGGCAACTACTAATAATGACTTTTTCATTATGTCTCCTTGTTTGAAATAGACGGGCATTATAGCCTCTTTTTTAAAACGAATGTTTAAAAATAAATTTATTTTTTTCGGCTTTGCGCTCTTTTTCGGCGCTAAAATCGGCGTAGGCGCGGCATTTATCTAGTTTAAAAGACCCAAAAAAAGTAAATTTAAACCGTAGCGCAACAAAGCAGCCCGGACCGGAGCTAAATTTAACCCGCCCGCTCCCGCAAATCCGCTTCTTAATTTAAATTTGACTATAATGTCTTAAAATTTAAAAGGAGCAAATTTGCAAAATTTCGCCTTGAAATTTCGTCCGACGAGCTTAGACGAGATCTGCGGACAGCGCGAGCTGGTGGGCGTTTTTAAAAAATTTATCGAAAATAAAAAAATCCCGCACAGTATATTTTACGGACCCGCAGGCTGTGGCAAGACGAGTTTTGCTCGCGTCGTCGCGCGGTCGATGGAGTATGATTTTTACGAATTTGACGGCGGAAATCTCAAAATCGAGGAGTTTCGCAAAATCCTAAAAAACCACGAAAACGCGCTTTCTAAGCCGCTATTTTTCATCGACGAGATCCACCGCCTCAGCAAAACGCAGCAAGAAGCCCTGCTAATCCCGATGGAAAACTACCACGCCGCCATCATCGGAGCCAGCACGGAAAATCCATATTTCACGCTAAGCTCGGGCATCCGCAGCCGCTCGATGCTCTTTGAGTTTAAACCGCTTTCGAGCGAGGATTTTGAAAAGCTGCTTGAGCGCGTGAGAGGCGAAGTCAAATTTGACATCTCAGACGATGCCAAGGCCTATCTCATAAAAAGTAGCGGCGGAGATGCGCGCGGACTGCTAAATTTGCTCGAGTTTGCCGTGGGTCTGGATGAAAAAATAACGTTAGAGAATTTAAAAATGCTGCGAGCTAACGCCGTTAGCGAAGGAGTTAGCGAGGACGACGTGCATTACGGGTTAGCGAGCGCATTTATAAAAAGCCTGCGCGGCAGCGATGAAAACGCCGTTATGTACTATCTAGCGCGGCTTATCGACGCGGGCGAGAGCGCTGATTTTATCGCGCGAAGGATGGCGATATTTGCCAGCGAGGACATCGGTAATGCAAACCCTAACGCGCTAAATTTAGCCGCTAACGCGCTTGCCGCCGTTAGCAAGATCGGCTTTCCCGAAGCGCGTATAATCCTCGCTCAGTGCGCGATGTACCTGGCTCACTCGCCAAAGTCAAACTCCAGCTACAAAGCCATAAACGCTGCGTTAGCCTATGTAAAGAACGAGCCGCCGCTAGCCATCCCGCCCTATCTCATCAACACCGCGCCCGAGGCCAAGGACTACCTTTATCCGCATGATTTTGGCGGCTGGGTGGAGCAAAAATATCTCGAGAAATCGCTTAAATTTTACGAGAGCAACGGCATCGGCTTTGAAAAAACGCTGGACGAGTGGCTGGTTAAAATCAAATCAAAAGGCTAAATTTAGGCTTTACTCCGTCAGATTTAATTTACGGCAGGCATAAGAGTAAATTTTAAAAAGAAATGCAGAGAAACGAGCAAAATTTAGCATACATCGCAAATTTAAAGATAGAGAGTGCGCCTCTAGGTGGATTAATGGTGGGAGCTTCGGGAATAAGGCTTTTACGATGATGATTTGTTTTTATTCGCGTGCGGTTTTTGACGCGACCGTCAAGGATTTTACGCGGCTTAAGCCTATGAGGTAGCGTTAAATTCGTGTGGTAAAAGCGAAATTTGCTGTTAAATTTAAACCCGAAAGCAAACCCGCCGGCAGTTCGCGAGGCATTGCTAGCTTGCCTAATCTTACAAAAATCGGCGCAAAACGGTAAATTTAACCTAATCAAGCAAAAGGCGGGCAATTTTGGCAAAGACGACAAAGCGATTTAGCGCCAAAGCCTTTTAAACACTTTTGATAAAGTTTTAGTAAAACCGAGAGCCAAATACGTTTTGCCGTGCTACGTCCGCGCAGGAAAAACGGCGAATCGCTCATAAAAGCCGCTAAAAACGCGTATAAAATTTAAAAATTTCAGCCCTGCTAAGCCGTCTTTGCGGGATAAATTTAGAAATTATCAATCAAAAACGCCTTAGAGCGCAAAAAACTGCCGTAAAACCTAGCTAGCAAGAATGCGCTTATCGCTAGTAAGTCCAAAGTCGGCACAAAATTTTAAGCCAAGCTAAAAAATTTTTCTTATTTATTCTAATTTTATTTTTTTTTAAATATACTTGAAAAATTTTAAATATTTAAAGGCAAAATCCATGCTCACCGATCTCATAAGCTCCGTAAATTCATTCCTTTGGGGGCCGTATTTTCTCATCGCGCTGCTTTGCGGTACGGGGCTTTACTTCACGATTAGGCTTCGTTTCGTGCAGATTTTTAAATTTAAAGCGGGGCTTTGCGGGCTGTTCGGCAATTTTTCGCTGCACGGCGAAGCGGCGGGAAAATCGGGCATGAGTTCGTTTCAGGCGGTCGCTACGGCCGTCGCGGCGCAGGTGGGCACGGGCAACTTAGTCGGCGCTACGACCGCGCTTATAATGGGCGGTCCGGGCGCGATATTTTGGATGTGGTGCGCGGCGTTTTTGGGCATGGCGACGAATTTTGCCGAGATCTGCCTCGCGCAAATTTACCGCGCCAAGGACGACAGCGGTCACGTGATCGGCGGGCCTGCGTTTTATATCAGTCGCGGACTAAAGAGCCGTTACGCCAAAGCTCTGGCGGCATTTTTTGCGCTGGCGATCATTTTAGCGCTCGGATTTATGGGAAATATGGTGCAGGCTAACTCCATCTCAGACGGCTTTAAGGGGGCGTTTGGTATCCCAAACTGGGCTAGCGGGCTATTTTTAGCGGCGATTTGCGCTATGATTTTTATCGGCGGCGTCAAGGCTATCGCGCGCGTAGCAGAAAAAATCGTGCCGCTAATGGCGATCCTCTACGTCGCGGTCGGGTTAGTCATCATCGGGTTTAATATCGAAAAAATCCCAAGCGTCGTCGCGCTCATCTTTGAAGCAGCATTCAATCCATCAGCGGCCTGGGGCGGCGCGACCGGAGCCACGATAGCTACGGCGATGAGATACGGTATCGCGCGCGGGCTGTTTTCAAACGAAGCGGGCATGGGCTCGACCCCTCACGCGCACGCCGCGGCTAACGTCAAGCACCCCGTCGATCAAGCCGTACTTGGCATCATGAGCGTGTTCGTAGATACCTTTATCGTCCTAAATATCACGGTTTTTGTCGTGCTAAGCGCGGACGTGATACGTTTTGAAAACGGCAAAGCCGTGCTAACTGGTATCGCGCTCGTTCAGGAGGCCTTTTCCTCGCATGTTTTGGGGCATACGGGCGGATATAGCTTTGTGGCGGTTTGCTTGTTTTTCTTTGCGTTTACGACGATACTTGGGTGGTATTATTTTGCCGAGATAAACGTTCGCTATCTTTTCGGTGCTAAATTCGTGCGCGTCTTGCAAATTTTAGTCGTCGGGTTTATATTTTTAGGCAGTTTGCTTAAGATAAATTTCGTCTGGGAGCTAGCGGATATGTTTAACGGACTTATGGTACTGCCGAATTTAATCGCCATCATCGCGCTAAGTCCCGTCGTCGTAAAACTCCTAAAAGACCACGATGCGGGTAAGGAATACGAACAGAAAAACTATGTGAGAGAGCCGAATTTATTTTAAAAAACTTAAAAAATTAATGTAATTTCTATTTTATATATTTTTGCTGTAATTTTAAGAATTGATTTCAGTTATATTTGTTACAATTTCCTATATTTTTAATCTAAATCTAGGAGATCGTTATGGATATAACTCAGACGCAAATTTCTGCGCTTTACGTCGGACTCTTCGGCAGATCGAGCGAAGGCGCGGGCAGTAAGGCATGGTTAGGCGCTGCAAATACGCAAAATTTAAGCGTTTCTACCATCGCAAACACGATGCTAGACACCGTAGCGGCAAAAGAATTTTTCGGCGATAGCGTAAATGAAAACGCAAAATTCGTCGAGCATATATACGCTAACGTATTTGGCAAAGGCGGAGCCAATCTAGACAAAGAGGGCAAAGCCGGCTGGACGAAAAAGCTAAACGACGGCGAAGATAGAGGAAAGGTCGCGGCCGATATGCTAAAGGCCGCTTGCGACCCTGTTCACTCAAATGCCGCCGACGAAGCTACGAAAAACGCTCATAATCTCTTGATAAACAAGATAATCGCCTCAAACGTCGTAGCCGACCTCATTAAAGACGTTCCAAACGGCGGCGATATAAAAGAGCAATTAAAAGCTTTTATCCAGATAAATCAAACCATTACGCCCCACTCAAATGCAAGCGACATCAAAAGCGCCGTGCTGGCGGGCGCTAAAAGCTTAAATTTGACCGTAGACGAGGCGAAGTTAGACGCTGCGCTAGATGCCAACTCTAAGGTAAAAATCATCTCCGGCGTAACCGGTAAAACGGAGGATGAAATCTCAAAAGAACTCGTTCCAAAACCCGCCCCTGCGCCAGATACTAAGCCAGCTCCTGCACCGGATCCAAAACCGCAACCTCAGCCGGGTCCAAAACCGACTCCGGCTCCAGATCCCAAGCCGCAACCTCAGCCTACTCCAAACGACGGCGTAGAGGGCTCGCTAAAACAGATGCTAGCATCCGCCTCATCGACCGAGGTCATCGGCTACTCGGCAAAGATAGAACACGGCGGCAAAAAATACTTCGTAAGCATAAGAAGCGCGGATAATGACGGGGTAAATTTAAGCGCCGATCAAAAGATAAATTTATCGGTCCAAAACGGCGCGGTTAAAACCGCCGAGGGCAAGACGCTAAAAGCCGACGTTTATACGGTGAAAAACTTCCCGACGGGCGATAGCTTGGAGGCGGAAAAAGGCACGGCGATACTTGGCGCATTTACCAAAGATGGGCACGAATTTAGCGCCAAAGATCAAGAAAACGGCGTCCCTTACAGCCACAGCCTCCAGCCTAGATCGGGCGTTAAATTTAACGACAACGGCTTTTTCGAGCGACCGTTTGGCCTGGTAGAGGGCACGACAGACGGCGTCAGCGCGCAAAAAGTAGATAAAGGCGCGGGCGGTATGGTTTATAAGCTCGTAAAAGGCGGACAAACGACTTATTACGTTACAAATAAAGAGGCCGTTCCGCATTTTAACTCGCATACCGGCACCGTCGTCATAGAGGGCGCAAAACCCGGCGACAAGGTCAAATTCGCAGGAGGCGCAGACTCGCTTACGCAGGCTCAAAACGAGGACGGACTGCAAGCGGGCTCAAAGCAGTTTATCAAAGACGGCGACGACACTATCCTCTACGCTAACGGCAAAAACGCAGGCTTTAGCAACTCGGATGATTTAAAGATCGTATTTAAAGGCGTTAGCATTGATAAGGCCGCAAAAGACGGAGCCTTTACGCTAAAGCAAAACGTTTTAGCCGACGGCGCCATCAAGGCAACTGACGCGCAGGGCTTTACCAAGCTCTTTGACGACGCGCCCGCTCTTAAGCTAGACGGCACGGAAAACGTCTATAAAAAAGAGGGCAAATTTTACCAAGACGCGCAAGCTACCAAGCCTTTAGACGCGGATGCGCTAAACGTAAAGGCGGTTAAATTCGCTAACGGCGACGTTTATACCTTTAGGTCTGCGAAAAAAGCGCAATCCAAAGACGCGGTAAAGGCCTACGACGAACAAAGCCTAAGCTCAAATTCGCAAAAAGGAGACGCGCTAAAAAGCGGCGATACGACTTACGAGTTTTTCGACAAAGGCAACGTCGCAAAGATATCAAGCGATGATTTTACGTTTGAAAACGGTGCGCAGTATCTAGGCTCGCTAAATTTAGACGGAGCCAAAAACATAACCAAAGAGTCGTTTTTATCCGGCAAGCTAGGAGATAAAATCCTACCTAACGCGTACTCAAACATAACTACGGGCGGAGTTAAATTCGAGCTCAAGCAAAACGGCGATATAAAATCTTTAGTCGCAAGCTTTGAAAAGGCTAAGGAGATATTAAGCGGCGCGCTAAAAGACAGGATCGCAGACGGTGCGGTAGAGCTTAGCAAAGATAGCGCGCTAACAAACGCTCAGCTACAAACGTTAGCTCAAAATGCCGCTAAATTTGCTAACGGCGCGGTAAAATCGGCCGTTTTAAGCGCGGCTGAGCTAACGTCGCTTAATAAAGAGGCTGCGGATAAAATCGCAAATTCGGCCGTAACGCTAACGGATAAAGACGCGTTTAGCAAAGAATCTCTAAAGGCTTTAGGCGCGTTTAGCGACAAGCTAAAAGACGGTGCGATAGCTAATACGCAAAAGCTAAGCGCGGCTGATTTTTACGAAATTTTCGGCAAAGGCTTTTTATCTAGCGATAAGCTCTCAAGCTATAAGATCGCAGACGGCGCCCTAGAGATCGAAGATAGCGCGAATAATTTACAAAACGCGGTAGAAAACAGGCTTAATTATTTTGGCGAAAAGATAAAATCCATAAAAACCTCAGACGGCGCGGAGCTAAAAATCTCGGCCACGAATTTTAATAAAATAGGCGCGGATAAATTTGACGCTAACGATAACATAAAACTAACGGGCGTTAGCTCAAACGATAAGGATGCTGTGCTAAGCGACAAGGTGGATAGCTTTGAAATCAATAGAACATTAGAAGTAAGCGTGGATGAATACGCTAAATTTGCCGCCAAACTCGCCGGAAAAGGTAAAATTGATATCGCAGACGACTTTAAAAAGATCATGAAATTTTTAAAGACGGCGGACGTTTCAAAGATAGAAACGCTAAATTTAAGCGATAAAAACATCGAACTTAGCGCAAGCGACGTAGAAGAGCTGGCTAAGCTTAGCGATCTAAATTTACACACTAAATACGGCACGCAAATCACGCTAAAGCAAAGCGCGCAAGAGCTAAACGCGGACGGTTCAAAGCTGCTAAAGGCCTTTGCGGGGCTATCTTTTGGCGCGGGCAATGCCAAAAAACAGATCGACGTGCAAGGAGACGGCGTTTTAGAGCTTGATAAAGATACGTTTGAGTCGTTTAAATTTGCCGCAGACGACAATCTAAAAATAACAAACGTAACAGGCTCGGTCTACACAAGCGATGCCAAAGAAACCTTTACCTTTAAGCAAGACGCATCTAGAGTCGTTATAAACGCCTTATCTAACGGCGACAAGCTTGATTTCTCCAGGTTAGCTTCTAACGTAACGTCTATCGGCGATCTAAACGTCGCCGCAGACGCGCAAACGCAGCTACAAGACGGCAAAATTTACTACGTTAGCGGTATGTCGGCAGGCTTTGCGTCAGGATTTGATAAGATTTTCGGCGAAGGCAAGGCGTTTATAACCAAAGCCGCAGGCAACGAAAAATCTATAATCCTAGCTAAAACTTACAGCGGTTTTGAGATATATAAGGTCGAAAATAACGGCGATAACATAATAACCAAGGATGAGGTAAAATATATAGGCTCCGTTAGCGCGCACCGCGACTTTAATCTTAGTGCGGATAACATCGTGCTGGCTGCCGCGTCAAAAAGCCTTAACGCGGCGCAGTTTGTGACCGAAGCGGCAAAAGGCGCCAGCGGGCTAAATTTGCTAGATACGGCGGAAAACATAAAGCAAAATTTGGCGAATTTAATCTCAAACAAAGACAAAATAGTAAGCATTAGCAGCAGCGACGATAAGCCTATAAATTTAACCGCCTTGCAGCTAGGCGAGCTAAAAGGTAAATTTGCCCATAGCCAAACGCTAAAAATAAGCGAGGCGCTAAAGGACGGCAAAACCGCGAGCGCGGACGGAGGCAAATATATCTTTACTCTGGATAAAGACGAGAAAAACTGGCAGCTGGAGAAATTCGGCGCGGACGATAAACTTGATTTTTCAAAGGTATTTGATGGCAAGCAGCTAAGCGCGGGCGAGTTTAACCTAAACGCAAACGGGCAAAAAGCGACGCTGCAAGACGGCAAAATCTATAAAGCCGAGCTAAGCTTTACGCCGTCAAATCAAGGCGGCGGCGCAAATAGCGAGCTAGACGCGCTTAAAAAGGTATTTGAAGAGTCGTTTGAAAAAGGCGCAAAAGCCCTGCTCATCGCTAAAAACCTCAAGCAAGAGGGCAACTCGTACTCCTATAACTACGTCTATAAGATCGAGGACGACGGCAACGGCAAGCTAGACCAGGGCGACATCAAGCTGCTAGGCGTCGTAAATACCAATAACGGCTTTCAAAACAACTACGACATAACCGCGGCTAACGCGGAGCTGTAGTTTTGCGATGAAATTTAGTCGGCCGAGTTGGTCGGCTAAATTTAATTTACGCTTTAACCCAAAATAAAGCGCTTGGCCGCAACTATTGATTTTAAATCTATTTTTAACCACAATGCTTCGCTTTTAAAATTTGCTGCAAATTTTAAGCTAAAATAAATTTGAAGTATCAAAATGAAAAATTCTGCTTTCTTTGGCTGTAGCGGCGAGTTTGTCGCAGGTTTATGCGACGAACCCGCGCAAATGCAAAGCAGCGCGCAGATCAAACTATCGGTACGGGCGGCAGTCTTCATCCGCAGCCGCGTCAAACTAAACGCGAATGACCGCGGACGCTCGGCTATGGATATATTTCGCGTCAAGGACGGCAAGATCGTCGAGTGTCGGGATATCATCCAAGACATACCCAAAAAAAGCGAAAACGATGATACTATGTTTTAAATTTAGCCCGTTTTAGGGCCAAATCATCCGCAAAATTCGTAAAAAATCCAAATTTAGTCGCCGAGTCGCCGAAAAAGCGAGCGAAATTTAAACCGAAATTTAAGGCGACGTTTTGCGCCAAATGCGAATTTACGCCGCCTTTGCCTGATTTTCGCCGCCCGCCGAATTTAGCCTTAGGCTCAAGCTCTACCCGCCGTTTCTAAAACCACGCTTTTTAGTAAATTTACGCCGTTAGCGATATCGTTCCAGCTAGAAAATTCCGCCGGATTGTGGCTGATGCCGCCTTTAGACGGGATGAAGATCATCGCCGTAGGACAGAGCGCGCTCATATGCATAGCGTCGTGCCCGGCACCGCTTGGCATGACTTCAAAGCTAAGTCCGAGCTGCTCGGCTTTTTGGGCGATGAGATCGATGAGTCGGCCGTCCAGCGTGCGCGGCTCGTCGAAGGCTAATTGCTTGATCTCGCATTTGACGTCGCGCTGTGATTCGATGCGCGAGATTTCGGCCAGGATCTGCTCGTAGGCCGCTTCGCGCGTGCGTAGGTCGATACCGCGCAGGTCGATTAGCAGCGTAGTCTCGCCAGGTACGACGTTCATGACGCCCGGCTTTACCGTGCAGTTGCCCGCGGTCGCCACCACGCCGTTTGCCGCGTTTTCGCGCGCGACGCTCTCGACTGACAGCACTATCTGTGCCGCTGCGCAAAGCGCGTCGCGGCGGTACTTCATCGCAGTCGTGCCGGAGTGCTGAGCCTGGCCCTGTACGCGTACGCTAAATCTGTGCGGCGCGGCGATGGCGCTCACAACGCCGATTTGGATATTTTCGTTATCCAGTAGCGGCCCTTGCTCGATGTGTAGCTCAAAAAAGCTCTCGTAGCCAGGCGTCAAATTTTTAGCCTTTTCGATGTTTGCTAGATCGATGCCAAACTCGGCAAAGATCTCGCCTATCGCGCGTCCCTGAAAGTCGCGGACGTCTTTTAGCTTTTCATAACTCAGCTTGCCGCACATGACCTTGCTACCAAGCGTCGCGATGTTAAATCGGCTCGACTCCTCGCACTCAAAGACGACTAGCTCAAGCGGTCTGCGCGTTTGCACGCCCTCGTCGTTTAGCGATCTGATGAGCTCCAGTCCGCCCAGGACGCCGAGGATACCGTCAAATTCGCCGCCGTTTATCACGGTGTCTAGGTGTGAGCCAAGCGCTACCGCCGGCAGCTCGGGCTGGGTACCTTGGCGCCTAGCGAAGATATTTCCGATCGCGTCTATGCGTACTTTTAGGCCCGCTTCCTTACAGCGCGCGATAAATAGCTCCCTGGCAGCCTTATCCTCGCGCGTGTAGGCTAGGCGGCTCATCCCGGCGCCGAAGCTCTCGTCGTTTACGGCGTTTATCTCGCTAAAAAGCGCCTTAAGTCTATCTAAATTTATACTCATAGCTACTCCTTTGGGTTAAATTTAAGCCAATTTTAGCCGCTAGTTTTTAAATTTTAGCTTTAATATTTTTATTTAAGTATTTTTTTGATTATTCTGGGTTTCGTGCTTTGGTTAGAGTCGGTAAAATTTACGAGCCGCGTATTTACGTTTGCTAAATTTACTCGGTCTCTTTTGCGCTAAACGCAAAATACCGCGCGTAGTTTGCCTCGTCGTCTACGTCGCCCAAGCAAATTAGCCCCTCGCTTTTGTCAAATTTTACTTCAAAGCCCGCGTGATTTACGCTCGTATCGGCGGTTAGAAATTTAAGCCTCGGCAAAGCTAAAAGCGACGTAACGTCTAAAATTTGATTAAGGTCAAGTTGAATGTTTTCTAGCGCGCGGCAAAATTTAAGCGCCGATACGTCCGTAAGAGCGTTTTGGCTGAGGTATAGCACGCACAGTTTTGCTAGATTTGCCAAAGGCGAGACGTCCGCGATACGGTTATCGTCCGCGCGCAGGCATTCTAGCTCTCTAAGTTCGCCGATAGGCGCTAGGTCTTGGACGCCGTTTACTTCGATATTTAGCTCTTTTAGCTTCGCTAGCGCCGCAAGCGGACGGAGGTCTTGGATGCGGTTTCTATCCAGCCAAAGCTCGGTTAAATTTGCGAGGCGCGCAAGCGGCGAAACATCTGAAATATCGTTGTTTGAAAGCTTTAGCGATTTTAGTTTTTTAAGCTCGCTCAAAAACGAAACGTCCTTAACCCCGCAATCGTAAAGCTTTAGCGTCCTAAGCTCGCTAAGGCTTGCAAGCGGCGTAAAATCCGTGATCAAAACGCTAAAAAGCCGCAATTTTTTTAGCTTTTTAAATTTAGCTAGCGGTGCGGCGTCACCGCACGGGGCATCTATATCTAGCGCCTCAAGCGAGCTAAAAGCGGGCAAATTTGAAAGATCATGCACGTTTTGCGAGCTGATTTCCAGAGATTTTAGATTTGCAAAATGCCCCAAATCAGCAAGGTCGCCGTCCGTGAATTTATCGCTGCAAAACTGCATTTTAGTTACGCCCGAAGCCGCCTCCTCGCTCACGTAGTCGCGGTTGCCGACTCGGCGCAGCAGGCCGCTATTTTTTAGCCTGGCTTTTGCCTTTTGTTCCACGATTTTGCTTTTAAAATTTATAAATTCGCTCATTTTCTCGCTTAAATTTGACGCCTAAAATCTAAAATTCTCGTTTGCTTTTAAAATTTATAAATTCGCTCATTTTCTCGCTTAAATTTGACGCCTAAAATCTAAAATTCTCGGCTAAAATTTATACGAAACGCCCGTATAAACTACGCTCTCGTATCTGCTGCGAACGATAGGCGAACGAGCTACTTCGTCCGAAAATCTCCTGGCGCCGGCCGTCGCGCTTAAGCCAAAACCGTTGTTAAATTCATAAGTCGCCGTAGCTCTGGCGCCTAGCGCGTAGGAGCTGCCAGGATTATAAACCGAAGTCACCGCGCCGCCTAGCTCGCTTACGTCCGTGCCGAAGTAATAATCGCTAAGCTTTCGCGAAAATACGTCGTAAGTAACGGCCGGGGCGAGCGAAAATCTCTGCGAGATAGGTAAGAAATACGACGCCTCGGCTCCGTAGCTACCGCCCCGTCCGCCGCCCTGGGCGTAAACGAAGGTCTAAAAACCGCCGAAATTCGCCCCGAATTTGCCGCCGAGCGCCGTTTGATGCTCTCTGTCGCGGACGCTGCGGTACTGAGGTTTTAGCTTGCTCGACTTCACGCGCCAGCCGTCAAAAAACCGCGCATACGCGCCCGCAAAGAGGTTTTCGCTAAAATTATGCTCGTAGCCTGCTTCTAGGCCTCTAAGGTAAAAGCCCTCGTAATAAGCCTCTATTTGAGGCAAAGGCACGGCGCTTAGGCGGTCTTTGGTGTAAAAGACGCCTTTTTGGACGGCGGCTCCGACGCCGATGCTTGCGCCGTTTTTGGCCTCCTGCGCGCAGGCTAACGCGCCCAAAGCGCAAAGCGCGAATAGATATTTTTTCATTTTTTCTCCTTAAATTTCGGTTTATCGCTTGGTTTTGTTTTAAATTTAGCTTCTTTTTGCGCCGTAGTTTGATTTTCGGGCTATTTTGAAGCGGTCTTTTAAGATAAAGCTAAAGCGCGATTATTACTTTTTTAGTTTTAAAATTTACTTGTTTTTTCTTTTTGCGCCTTTTTTGGCTCGGTATTTTACCGTACCGCGTAAATTTAGCAAGCGATTTTGAATTTATTTGACTAACGCTACCATGCGGGTTAATCGGCAAAACTTTAGCAAACGAGGGTTAAATTTAAGCCCTAGCCGCGATAAATTTGTGGATTTTTAGGCGACAAAATACTAAAATTTGCTTTGCGACTTATTTTACCGCTTGATTTCGCGCGTTTGGATGGCTGCGAGTTCGCCTAAATTTAATACAATGGCAAACTCTAGCTACCTAAAATAACGGTAAAATCGGTATCTTTAAATTTAGCTGCCGTTGCCGTAAATAAAACAATCGGCTAAATCCGCCGCTCATTGCGGTGAGCCTGTTTTGCCGCTTACACAAGCTGCGCGCCCTGCCCTTTTACGACCTCGCCGATGACGTAGCCGTCGGTGTTAGCGAGCACGAAGTCCGCATTTTCTTTCGACACTACGACGATCATACCAACGCCCATGTTAAACGTCCTCATCATCTCTGCGGGCTCTACTTTTTGCGCGATGATTTTAAAGATTTCAGGCGTGCGGATTGCGGCGTGTTCGATCTTCGCACCCAGCCCATCCGGAAATACGCGCGGCAAATTTTCCACGATGCCTCCGCCCGTGATGTGCGCTAGAGCGTGGATCTTGTCTTTTAAATTTAAAAAGTCGCCGACGTAAATCCTAGTCGGCTGCAAAAGTACGTCGATGAGCGCGCGACCGTCTACTTTATCGTCAAATTTTAGCCCTAGCTCGGCGATCACTTTGCGCGCGAGCGAGAAGCCGTTTGAGTGCAGGCCGCTGCTAGGGAGAGCGATGAGCACGTCGCCTTCGCGCACGAATTTAGAGCGGTCGATCTCGTCCTCCTCGGCGATACCCACGGCAAAGCCCGCGAGGTCGAAGTCGCCCTTTTCATACATCGAGGGCATCTCCGCCGTCTCGCCGCCGATAAGCGCGCAGCGGGCGAGCTTGCAGCCCTCGGCGATACTTTTTACTACCTCTTTGGCATCCGCGATCTCGAGCTTTGCCGTCGCGTAGTAGTCGAGAAAAAATAGCGGCTCGGCGAAGTTACAGATGAGATCATTCACGCACATCGCGACGAGATCTTGGCCGACGCCCTCAAATTTGCGCGCGTCGATCGCGAGTCGCAGCTTTGTACCCACGCCGTCGGTGGCGCCCAGGATCGCGGGCTTTTTGTAGCCTGCGGGCAGTCTCACCGCGCCTGAAAACGAGCCGATACCGCCCAAAACGTGCGGAGTTTGCGTAGCTTTGACGAATGGTTTTATCGCGTTTACGAAGTCATTTCCCGCGTCTATATCGACGCCCGCGTCTTTGTAGCTTATCATTTTTGCCCTTTGTTGAAATTTGATTAATTTTAGCCAAAAATTGCTAAAATCGGGGTAAAAAATCGGAGGCAAAATGCCGCAATTTAAACACGCAGTCGTCATCACGGGCAGCATCGGCAGCGGTAAAAGCACGGTTTGCAAGCTGCTTGCCGGGCTCGGATTTGAGATCATCGACGCGGACTCTATCGCCCACGAACAGCTAAATTTGTGCGCGAGCGAGGTCGCGGCGGAGTTTGGAGACGAGGTTTTAAGCGGCGGCAAAATCGATAGAAAAAAGCTCGGCGCGCTAGCGTTTAAGGATGCGGGCAAGCTAAAAATTTTAGAGCGAATTTTGCACCCAAAAATCAGGCTTGAAATTTTATCTCGCGCGGCAAAGCTAGAAAGCGCGGGCAGGACGTATTTCGTAGATATCCCGCTATTTTTTGAAAGGCGGGACGCCTACAAAGAGTTTTCGCGCGTAGCGGCCGTTTATGCACCCAAAGAGACGCTAATCTCGCGCGTGATGAAGCGAAACGAGCTTAGCTACGACGCCTCAAAACGCCGCGTAGAGCTACAAATAGACATCGAGGAAAAGCGCGCTGCGGCAAATTTTACGATAGAAAACGTCGGAGACTTTGAAAATTTAAAAAGCGAGACGTTAAAGTTTTTAAGCGAAATTTCATCCAAACCCCGCACGTAAGATTTAAGTATAAGTTTGCGCTTATTAAATTTTAGCTATAATCCAGGCTTCATAGATGGGTGTCCGAGCGGTTGAAGGAGCACGCCTGGAACGCGTGTAAAGTGCAAGCTTTCGAGGGTTCGAATCCCTTCCCATCTGCCATAATCTTATAAAACTTAACCCAAAAATTTTCCGCAAATTTAAAAATCAAGAACAAAAAATGATAAAGATAAAACACATAAACGAAGATAATTACGCGCGGATTTTTGTATTCGGCGATCTGCACGGCTCCCTCGGGCTTTTTAACCTGATGCTTAAAAAGATAAATTTGAGCAAAAAAGATCTGATAATCATCCTGGGCGACAGCTGCGACCGCGGCGAGGATACGATCGGGCTTTATAAAAGATACGCCGAGCTAGTTAGAAACGGATACGCGCTGATCCACGTGCTAGGAAATCACGAAAAAATGATGATGGACGGGTATTTCGGCGGCAACGCGCTAGATCATCAAATTTGGCTTAGAAACGGCGGCGACAAAACAAAAAGATCGATCTACAAGCGAAATTTAAACAGTTTCGCGCTCTCGTGGCTCAAGGATTTTATAAACGATATGCCCCACGTCGTAAGCTCTGAAAAAAACATATTCGTCCATGCAGCTTTTGACGGCGGCAAAAGCGAAGAGGAGCAGGACGAGGACTACGTGCTGTGGAGTATAGAGCCCTTTTGGGAGGGCAATAATACCGGCAAGCAGATATTTCACGGGCATGTCGTAAGCGAGGAAAATAGGATAACCAGACACGCAAATAACGTCTTTTCGATGGACGTTGGAGCCGTGTTTTTTAAAAGGCTAGAGATAATGGAGATAAAAAGCGGCGAGAAATTTGAAGCGGATTTAAGGGAGCAAAAATGATTTATTTTACCTCCGATTTGCACTTCGGACATAGCAATATCATGAAATTTCATCCATGCTTTAGGCCTTTTTCTAGCGTAGAGGCGATGGACAAGGCGCTCATTCGCCTCTGGAACGAGAGTAAACCCATGCGACACGGTCTATAACATAGGCGATCTAAGCTTTCACAAGGATATGCAGACCAGCATATCCATCTTTAGCAAGCTAAACGTCAAGCACGTCCTAGTGCTAGGCAATAAGGGCGAAGCGATAAAAAAGCATAAAGACGAGCTGCTAGCCATAAAAAAGCAAGACGGCAACGCGCTGTTTGAGGAAATTTGCGAATACAAAGAGAACACCGTGCAGCACATTTTGACCCGTCTTAGTCAAATTTACGCTTTAAATTTACAAAGCAAATTTGGGCTACAGATTTTAAATTTGAGCCCGAATTTGCCGATTTATAAAAACGTTAGGAGCAAAAATACGCCCAAAACCAAACGATAAATCACAAACGGCATCATCGAAATGCGCTGCAACATCGCCATAAATAGCCGTACGCAAAGATACGCGCTAACGCCGCTAATCGCCGCGCCGATAGCAAGGTCGCTCCAAGGTAGCGCATCGGGCATCTTAAAGACTTTAATAGCCTCCAAACCGCCTGCTAGCACGATAACCGGGATCGAGAGCAAAAACGAAAAATTTGCGCTCGCCGTTCGAGAAAAACCGAGCATTAGCGCCGCAGTCATCGTCACGCCCGAGCGCGAAACGCCCGGTATGAGCGCGATTGCTTGCGCTAGGCCGATGATTAGGGCGATTTTTATCGTGATGGCGGCTTCGTCCTTTACGCCGCTTTTTTTATCGGCAAAGCCTAAAATTAATCCAAAAACTATGGTCATAATAGCGATCAAAGCGCCGTTTCTAGCGTACTGCTCGATAAAATCGCCAAAGGCTAGGCCAAACAGCCCCACGGGGATCGTGCCAAAACCCGTCGCCCACACGAGCGTGCTTTGGCCGACCGTCTTTTTTTGAGCGATCGAGGCGAAAAAATCTCTCAAAAGCGCGGCGATGCGGTCTTTAAAATAAATCAAAATCGCAACTAGCGTGCCTACGTGAACGGCGACGTCAAAGGCTAGTCCTTGATCGGCCCATCCTAGCAGCTTTGGCACCAGCACTAGATGCGCCGAGCTAGATACGGGCAAAAACTCGCTAATGCCCTGAACTAGGGCTAAAACGATGATATGCGAGAGTTCCATTTGATACCTTGATTAAAAATTTAGTCGTTTTACGCAAATTTGGCGGCGGATTTGAGATTTTTGCCGCGGGTTTAAAAATCGTAAAGACGCGATTTTAGCAGAAAAATCATAAATTCTCGCAACTAAAATTTCGCGCCGAGTTTTCGTATTTGTAAATTTGTCTTTTAGCGTCATCGTTTTTTGCGCTATTCTTGCTTATCATCGGCTTTTATTTTTTGCGTTTAAATTTCTTCGGTAGCAAAACGCCGCCTATCTCGTGTTTTTGCTCAAGTCTATCCAGCGCTGAAATATCTTGTAAATTTTTGGCCCAAGCAATCTCTAAATGCTCTAGTTTGGTCATATTTTCTATGCCGTCCAATGATTTTATTTCGCTGTAAAATAGCCTCAAATCGCGCAAATTTAACAAATCAGCAAATTCGCTCAAATCGCTATTTTTGTAGCCGTATAGGACGAGGACTTCTAGCTGCTTTGCTTTGCCGATATTATAAACGCTGGGCTTATGGCCGTCTAAAACCAGCTCTTTTAGCGCCGTTATTTTGGAGACGTCTATCTTGAATTTATGCATTTTTTCAGTGTTTATAGATAGCGTTTCTAAATTTTTGAGTCGGTAAAGAACGTCAAGGTCGCGCACCTGAATTAAGTTAAAATTAGTCGTGATGGATAACCCGCGCAAATCAGGATAAAGCGATAAATCTCGTAAATCCAAGACAACTTCGTCGCTAGTACGAGCGGTTTTGCCCTTCATGCGTTTTGGTATCATGAAATCAAAAGCCGACCAATCGCGTATTCGTAAGGAGCATTGATTTTCCTTAGCGCAAAGAACGCCGTCTCTGACGTACTGTGGTAGCGTCTCGACCCAGTTATCTTTTAGTGGCGAAGATAAATCCCGTTTAAAAAAGTGCGTGAACATAATACTTCCTATTTTGGCGGGCGTTGATTTTTTGCAATTTTTATAGTTTGGCTCAAGTCAAAGAGACCAAAGTCTCGGATATCTTCGTGCATGATTTGCGCCGCTTAATCTTGAGCGCCCCTCTACCCGCAGGCTCAAAGATTACCCGTGCCGTCTGCGGTAAAGCAAACGCGGCTTGATAAACCGTAATCATAACTTAGATCGCGCCCGTTTGAGCCTGACTGCGAGTTTAAGCTTTTTAAGGACGCTTTTGCGCCGTAAATATTAGTCGCTGTGGTTGCGGAAAATCGCTAAACCGATCTTTTAGTATCTTTGCGCGTTTAAATTTGTAGATAGTTTAGATAAATTCGCATTTCAACTACCGCCACAAATTTAGGCAAATTCGGCTATATTTGCCGGCTTATAAAAACTTGCGTACGGCCTTGCCCTTCTGCCGAATTTCCCTAGCTTTTGAGTCGTTAAATTTATGAAATTAAAAAACGGCGAGCGCATAAAAATCGCTTAATAATTCCCCGGCAAGCTTAAATCTAAAATCCTTTTTGTAAGCACGGCAAATTGAGCATCCCGCAAACCGCGCAAAAGCGCAATTTGCAGGCTAAATTTATAAAATTTACTCTTTTGTTTTTGCCATTCTGCGGCGCATAGTCGGATCTAGATAGCGCTTACGTACGCGTATGTTCGTCGGCGTGACTTCGACTAGCTCATCCTCCTCGATCCACTCCAGAGCGCGCTCTAGGCTGAGCTTTCTAGGCGGCACGAGCTTGATAGCATCATCAGAGCCGCTAGCGCGCACGTTGGTTAGGTTTTTGCCTTTGATTGGGTTTACGTCCAGGTCGTTTGGACGGCTGTGCTCGCCGATGATCATGCCCACGTAGGTTTTGGTTTGCGGATCGACGAAAAGGACGCCGCGATCTTGCAAGTTCCAGAGGCTATACGCTAGCGTCACGCCGTTTTCCATCGAGACTAGAGCGCCGTTACTGCGGTGCTCGACGCTGCCTATAAGCGGACGAAACTCGAGGAAGCTGTGGTTCATGATGCCCTCGCCTTTTGTATCGGTCAAAAACTGGCTTCTAAAGCCGATGAGACCGCGTGCGGGGATCTCAAACTCGATCCTCGTCTGTCCGTCGCCGGTCGGGTTCATCGAGACCATCTCGGCCTTTCTGCGTCCGAGTTTTTCGATCACGGTGCCGCTAAACTCGTCCGGCACGTCGCACACTAGCAGCTCAAACGGCTCGCAGCGCACGCCCTCGATCTCTTTGATGATGACTTCCGGACGTCCGAGGCAAAACTCAAAGCCCTCTCGGCGCATGTTTTCGGCCAAAATCGTGATTTGTAGCTCGCCGCGCCCGCTAACCTTAAATTTACCCTCGCCGATGTTTTCGTAGCGCATCGCGATGTTTGTTTTCATCTCGCTAGCTAGGCGTTCATCTAGTTTGTTTGATGTTACGTGCTTGCCCTCGGTACCCGCTAGCGGACTATCGTTTACGCTAAATACGACGCTAAGCGTAGGCTCCTCGATTTTTAGCGGATCAAGCGGCATCGGAGAGTTTGGATCCACAACGCTATCGCCCACGTCCAGCGCCTCAAAGCCCGCTATCGCCACGATATCGCCCACTTGCGCCTCGTCTATGTCGCGGCGCTCAAGACCCAAAAAGCCGATGAGTTTTGAAATCCTACCCGTCGTTTTCGTGCCGTCGGCTTTAGCGAGCATCACGTTTTGGTTTTTAGAAATTTTACCGTTAAAGATGCGCGCGATGCCTATTTTACCGACGTAGTTATCGTAATCAAGCGTGAAAACCTGAAGCTGCAAAGGGTTATTCACGTCGCCGCTAGGAGCCGGAACGTGAGACAAAATCGTCTCGAAAAGCGGTTGCATATTTACGTTTTCGTCGGCCAAATTTAGCTTCGCGTAGCCGTTTCTAGCCGCCGCGTAAACGACGGGAAACTCTAGCTGCTCGTCGTTTGCCTCAAGCGCCACGAAAAGGTCGAAAATCTCGTTTATCACGCGATCCGGATCGGCTGCTGGTTTGTCGATTTTATTTACGACGACGATTGGGCGAAGGCCGAGCGAGAGAGCCTTTTTTACGACGAATTTAGTCTGCGGCATTACGCCTTCTTGCGCGTCTACGAGCAGTAAAACGCCGTCGACCATCTTTAGCACGCGCTCTACCTCGCCACCAAAATCGGCGTGGCCCGGGGTGTCGATGATGTTGATTTTGGTGTCTTTGTAGCGGATCGCGGTGTTTTTTGATAGTATCGTGATGCCGCGCTCGCGCTCGATGTCGTTGCTATCCATCACGCGTTCGCCGACGGTTTGGTGCTCGTTAAAAGTACCCGATTGTTTCAAAAGCTCGTCAACCATCGTAGTTTTGCCGTGATCGACGTGAGCGATGACGGCGATGTTTCGTATCTTTTCCAAATTTTTCTCCGTTATTAAAATGAGGCTGATTTTAGCCAAATTTTCCTTATAAAAATAATAAAGCCGTTGTGGAACGTTTCTTGCATAGCTCATGAAAGCTAAATTTAAAGGGTTTTTATGCAGACAACTCAAAACGATATTTTATCATTTGACGCGAGCATCAAAGGCGGCGTGAAAAAACAGAGCAAAAACGCGCAAAAAGGCGGTAAAGAGGACGGCGAGTTTCTCTCTATGGTGCTAGACGCGGCCGCTAAAAAAGGCGAAAATTTAAGCGAAAAAGATCTAAAAGAGATGGCAAAAGCCGTAAATTTATCCGCCCAAACGGCTCAAAACGGGCAAATCAAATCGCCCATCCAAAGCACGGACGTAAAAGAAATTTTAGGCGAGGAAGCGGCGGAAAATTTGTTTGAAAATGCGACCTTTATGCAGCTTTTGCAAATTTTAGAGATGCTTAGCGGCGGCGAAAAAATCAGCAAATTTCCAAATTTCGAAAACCGCCTAGCCAAAGCTCTATCAAGCGAAACGACGCTAAACGAGCTAAGGGGAGCTAAAAATCTAAACGAACTAATCGAGATCGCAAATAAGCTAAATTTGGGTCTAGAAAATATCGAAGTGACGCAAGAGCAGGCCGACGAGCTGGGCGAGAAATTTCCGAGTTTGGCGAAAAAAGATTTCTTTGAACCCGTAACTCCTAAGAAAAATTTTGTATTTAGCGAGCTAAAAAACAAGGTCGAAGAGGCCATAAACGCAAACGAGCCCGAGCCAAAAGATACGCTAAATAAGCTACTAGCAGCCGTTCAAGAAGAGCAAAATAAAGCACAACCCAAAGACGCCAATACAAAAGCGCAAGATGCGCAAAATTTGACTCAAAACTCCAAAATCATAAAAGAAGCGGTAAAAAACGAGGACGAGAAAGAGGTAAATTTAAAAGACGAAAAACCAAGCCTCAAGGCTGAAAGCGAGCTAAATTTAACCGCCGCAAAAAGCGAAAAATCGGGGCTCGGCCAAGACTCTAAAAAGATAAATTTGCAAAATTTGCTATTTCCGGAGCGCGAGAGCGCCGAGGAGGAAGTTCTGACCGAGCCGCAAAGCGACGGTAGCGAAAATAGCGGGCTAAACGCGATGGTAAAAGACGTAATCTCAAACGCCAAAGCACAAAGCAGAAATTTCCAAGCCGTGCGCGAGACGTTTGATAACTTTAGCTCAAATTTAAAAGAGCAGGTCGCGGCCTACAAGTCGCCGTTTATGCGCTTTAACATCACGCTAAATCCGCTAAATTTGGGCGAGGTCGAGATCACGATGGTAAATCGCGGCAACAATCTGCACATAAATTTTAGCTCCAACACGCAGACGATGAACCTCTTTTTACAAAATCAGGCCGAGTTTAAAAACAGCCTCGTAAATATGGGTTTTACAGAGCTTGAGATGAACTTTAGCGATCAAAATCAGCAAAAAAAAGAGCAAGGGCAAAAAAGCTACAAAGGCTCAAAATTTAACGCAGACGGCACAGAACAAGTCGAAGCGGCGGCGCCTCGTTTAGAGCTCGTCGTTCCGCGCTACGTGTAAATTTGGAATCAAATTTGCTTGAAATATAAAAATTTAAAGGATAAAAGATGGCAAACGGACTAGAAACCAATAACTTCACGGTAAACAACCAAGCCGCTAAAAAATCGGCGGACGCCCTACAAAAGGCCGCAGGCACCAATCCAAACGCCCAGCTAGACAAGGACGCTTTTATGAAACTTCTTTTAACCGAGCTTCAGTATCAAGACCCGACAAGCCCGATGGATACGGAAAAAATGCTAACTCAAACCAGTCAGCTAGCTTCGCTTGAAATGCAAGAAAATACGAACAAAATGATGCAAAAGCTAGCCGATCAGTTAAAAAATAGCACTAATATGTACGCCGTCGGAGTGCTAGGCAAGATGGCTAAAATCGGCGACAGCGGCGTTGTAAAAGAAGAAGGCTCGGGCGTCAAATTTGCGGGATTTTTAGAAAGCGCGGCAAAAGGCGGTACGATAAATATCAAAGACGGCACCGGCAAACTCGTAAGAAAGCTGGAATTTGGCCAAGCTAGCGCCGGAGCCAATACCTTCGAGTGGGACGGCAAGGATAGCGCGGGCAACGATGTCAGAGCCGGCTCATACACGGTCGAGATCAGCTACACCGATGCGGCGGGCAACGTCAAAAACGGCGGCGTAGGAAACTATCTCGTAGAAGGCGTCAAATTTATCGACGGTATCGCGCAAGTAAAGGTAGGCGGGCAATACGTCAGTATCGACAAAGTAAAAGAATTTACCGAGCCGAAAAAAGGATAGGACGATGGTAAGAAGCCTGTATAACGGCGTTAGCGGCGTCAGAACCCAGGGGTTTAGTATGGACGTGTGGGCGAACAATATCGCCAACATAAACAACGTCGGCTTTACCGCTTCGATACCGGAATTTAAGAGCATTTTTTACCAAACCTCCTTTGCTGCGGGCAACAACCCGACCCAAGACCAAATCGGCCTCGGCGCTACGGGCATGACGACGGCGCTTAGCTTTTACAAGCAAGGCCCGTTTATGAAAACCGATAACGTCTTAGATATGGCGATCGGCGGCAAAGGGTTTTTCGGCGTAACGAACGGCTCAGGCACCTACTATACGCGCGCCGGTAGCTTTGGCGTCGATAAAGAAAGATATCTCGTAACAAATCAAGGCAACTACGTCCTAGGAACGCAAAATGCGCTAACGCAGGTAACTCCAAGCCAGGGCGCGATAGAGGCTTTCGGTAGAGTAAACGGACGAGCCGCCGTCACGCAGGCCTATACGCTAGGCGCAGATACGACCGACCTTGACGTCGGCGATATCGGCTCTCAGGGCAAGATTCGCCTACCGGAGTTTTTGTATCTGCCGACTAAACCGACGTCAAAGGTGACTTTTAAAGGCAATCTCGACTCGTCTTTTAAAACCGAGCCCGCTACACTGCCAGTAGACGCCGCAACCTATACGAGTAACATAGATAATGCTTCTAGAACTATAAATTTACGCGGACGAGTCACGCCTGGTGCCGATATAACCCGCCCTAGAAAAGGCGATCTCGTCACCGTAACGGCAACCGACGCAAACGGCAAAACGGCTGAATTTAGCGCTCCGATCGACGAAAACGGCAATTGGAGCATAAGCAGGAGTTTTGAGAGGGATTTTGATCTAACGACGGCACCGAATTTGACCGCTAAGATAAATACGACCAAAGAAGCGGCAAATCGGGAAAAATTCGTAACCGAGCTTTTAAATGCGGACGGCACGAAAAATACTCTGGAACTAACGCTAACAAAACGCGTCCCTCAGGGCGCTAACGGTACGGTCTGGGACGTGGCGGCAACCGTAAAAGATGCGAGCGGCGCAACGATCTCAAACGCTAACGGAGAGTTAGATTTCGACCACGAGGGTAGGCTTGTTAGCTCTACTTTGGGTGCTTTAGATAATAACGGCTCGCAAGTCGAACTAGACTTCGGCACTCCTGCGGCCGCAGGTCAAATTTACTCGGGCGTCACCAGTACGTCGCAAGCAAAAAGCGTCTCGGTCGCCCAAAACGGCGTATATGAGGGGATTTTAAAGGATTATTACACCAACGACTCGGGAAACATCCTGGCTAAATTTACCAACGGCGAGGTTCGCTCCGTCGGCAAAGTCGCGCTCTATCACTTCCAAAACGAGCAAGGGCTTGCAAAAATGGGCGACAATATCTATTCGCAAAGCGCGAATTCGGGCGCTGCCTTTTTCTACAAAGACGCAGGCGGCAAAAGCATCTACGGCGCCAAACTGGCTAGCAGCACGCTAGAACAGTCAAACGTCGATCTAGCCCAGGCTCTAACGGAGGTCATCGTCACGCAAAAGGCCTACGACGCTAACGCCAAGAGCATCACGACCAGCAACGAAATGCTCCAGCGCGCAATCGAGCTAAAGCGCTAAATTTAACTCACAAATTTGACGCGGGTTAAATTTGGCCGTAACCGTAAAAGCTAAATTTAGCGCGCTCAAATAGCTTTTTTCAAGATACCTAAATAAATTTTTAGCTAAAATCAGCCCCAAATTTTATAAATGAAGAAAAATTATGAACCGAAAACGAATCTACAATCCTAGCTCAAACGAAAATTTGACCGATCGCCGCGTATTTAACGGCAATCCGCACGGCATTTTAAATTTCACCAAGGCAAAATACCAGTGGGCGCTCAAGCTCTGGGACCTGATGGAGGCTAACACGTGGTTTCCAAAAGAGGTCGATACCACCGACGACGTACGCGACTACGCCTACAACCTCACGCAGGCCGAAAAGCGCATGTACGACCTCGTCTGGAGTCAGCTGATCTCGATGGATAGCTTCCAAACAAACAACCTAGCCGACAACATCAACCCGTACATCACCGCGCCCGAGATCAACGCCTGCCTAGCGCGCCAAGCCTACGAGGAAGCCAACCACTCCAAGTCCTACGCCGTCATGGTCGAGGCCATCTGCGACAACACCGATCTCATCTACGAGATGGAAAAGCACGACGAGGTTTTGCGCGAGAAAAACGACTACATCTCAAGCGTTTACGAGGAGCTAGCCGGCGAAGTGACCGACGAAAAGCTACTGCTAGCCATGGTGGCGAATCAAATTTTAGAGGGCATTTATTTTTACAGCGGTTTTACGGCGATTTATGCGCTGGCTCGTGCAGGCAAGATGCTAGGCAGCGCGCAGATGATCCGCTTTATCCAGCGCGACGAGATCACGCATCTACTGCTATTTCAAAACATGATAAACAGCGTCCGCGCCGAGCGTCCCGATCTTTTCACGCCTGAGACGGAAGCTAAAATTTACGACATGTTCGAGCGCGCTGGCGAGCTAGAGATAAAATGGGGCAAATACATCACGCAAAACCAGATCATGGGCTTTACCGACGACATCATCGAGCAATACATCCGCTACCTCATCGATCAGCGCCTAGTCGCCATCGGGCTAAAACGCCGCTACAACGTCGCTCACCCGATCAAATGGGTTGATGATTTTGCTAAATTTAATGACCAGAAGTCAAATTTCTTTGAGGCAAAGGTGACGAATTACAGCAAAGGAAGCATCAGTTTTGACGACTTTTAGTCCGAATTTATACCCCATCGTCCTAACGGCGCCCTCTTGTTCCCAGCGTCAAGACGAGTTGCTCGAAAAAATCGCCGCCGCGCCCGAAAATTCGATCATCCTAGCTAGCGAGCTGTGCGTTAGCGGATATGATTTCGACGGATTTTTTAGCGGAGCAAACCGAGCAATGCTCGGCGGTTCGATAGGTAGCTTTGACGCCATACTTTTTGAAGTGATCCAAGAAGCGCTAAGTCCTGATAAATTCCTCGGACTCACGCATCTAACGAGCCTAAACCGCGCCAAAGGACTCGCGCAAATTTCAATCACGCAGACGCAAAAAAACGAAATTTACAACGAATTTATCCTGCTAAACAGCCAAAACGTCTTTTATACGCAAAATAAATCAAAGCTTTTTCACCCAAATTTAGAGCACGAAATTTTTGCCGCCGGAGACGAGTCTGCGATAAAGCCGTTTGATTTTAAAGGGCTAAAAATCGGCGTTCTCATTTGCTTTGAGCTTAGATTTGCCAAGCTTTGGGCACAGCTAAAGGGCTGCGACGTCATCCTGGTACCCGCGATGTGGGGCAAGGCGCGCGAGGACGCGTATTTTACGCTTTGCAAGGCTCTAGCGATTGCCAATAGCTGCTACGTCGTAGCCGCAAGCTCGCTTGAACTTGAGTTTTCGGGCGTGTTTTTACCAAACGGCGAATTTGCAAAAGAAGCTAAATTTGATCAAAATCTAATCCTTGAAATCAAACGAAATTTGGGGCTTTTATGACCGCTCTTGAAAAATCAAAATGCCTTGCTATGGCCGACGAGATCGGCGATATACTCACTCTGACGCCCCCGCTTTATAAGGCTCTTTGCGACACTCCGCGCGAGATATTCGCTCCCGTCGTGCACCGCGCGTACAGCCTGGACGCTCAGCCCATCGGCGGCAATCAATGGATCAGCTCGCCTCTAACGGTAGCTAAAATGACGCTAGCGCTTGAGGCCGAAGGTATCGATAACGCCCTAGAGATCGGCTGCGGTAGCGGTTATCAGGCGGCGATTTTATCGCATTTAGCGCACAGGGTTTTTAGCGTCGAGCGCATCGAAAAGCTAGCAACCGAGGCTAAAAAACGCTTCGAGGCGCTTGAAATACGCAACGTCCACGTGAGATTTGACGACGGAAACGTCGGTTGGAAAAGCTACGCGCCCTACGACCGCATTTTGCTTTCAGCAGCGGCGCAGCAGGTGCCGCAGACGCTTTTTAACCAGCTAAAAAACGGCGGCATTTTAGTAGCCCCCATCGAAAAAAACGGCAAGCAGTTTATCGTCAAATTTACAAAAGACTCTCGCGGCGAGATAACGCAAAAGGCGCTTGACGAGTGCCTTTTCGTGCCGCTTTTGGGCGGGATAGAGTAGGGCGGAACGTCAAATTTGACGCTTTTTTGCATTTAAAGTTTGCGGCACAAATTTTGCTAGTCCCACAAAGCCATAAATCCTAATTGCAAAACAAACCCAAACTAACCGAGGTAACTCGCAAAAGGCTCTTAACTAGAGTGCCCGGCTAAAAAATCAAGAGCGTAAGAAAATCGCTTTTGCATTAGGCCTTTGAGGCATTATGCGAATTTATCCGAAAGCAAACCCGTATCTTGCTCGTAAATTTATATTTTTGCGCTTATAATCGCTCTCATCGTTAAATTTTGCGCTATTTTTGGTTGCGGTGCCGTTAGCGTTCCTTGCCCCGTCTACGTTTTTTGATTTGATTTTCGGAGTGCGTCGTTTTCAAATACTCGCGATTTACAAATCTTTGCTTACGCAAGCCTGATTTAAAAGCTAAACGGGCTAAAACAAATCAAGCACGCCTCCGCCTGCTAATTTAACGAAACCGCCTAAATTTAGCTGCGCTTAGAAGGTGCGCAGTTGCTGCTCGCCCACGATTTGTAGTATCCACTCGGCAGATTTTACGAAGCGTTTCACGACGTCGTCACTCCAGCTAGATATAGCAAAATCATGATATGTAAGCGAGTCCAGCCGTAAAATTTCGGCTGCGACCGCGGCCAACGCCTCTTCGCTCAGCTCGCCTTTTAGCTGGTTAAATTTATTTTGCCAGCCGCTTGGTGCAGCCGCGCCCCGCGCGCTATCCAGCCATTTTAGAGCCTTGACGCTTAGGCTAAATTTACCCTCAAAACACGCGGCGTTTAGGACTTTATTTGCGACTAGATAGCAGCCTTGGCGGTTTTTGGGGATAAAGTTTTTAAACAGCCGCACGCCCCTTTCGTCGCCGTCTTTTACCTCGCAGGCTAGCTTTTTAAATACGGCTATATCGTGGTGAAACTCCTTGTCGTCGATGATGTAAAGCAAATTTTGTATGATTTCTAGCTTTGCGTCCCCGTCCGCGCGCACGAAAATTTTATTTTGTTTTTCGATTTTTAGGGCATTTTCTAGCAAATAGCCGTTGGGAGAGACGTAAAAATTGTGCTTTAAGTACCGCGTTAGCGCCTTAAATTCGGCAAGGCAAAAGCTAGCTTCTGATATGCGCCGCTCTATCTCGTCGTATAAAAATTTACTCATGATTCCGCAAACCGCAGAATCCAAATGCCCGCTTTGGATAATGTTGTTGTAGTAAATAAGCTTGGCTAAAACGAAATTTTGCGCGCTTTGGTTAAGGCTTGCAGCGAGAGTTTCTAGCCGCGAGGCCAGGTCTTTGATGACGTCGTCGCCAAAAACATCTAGCTTGCTTTGCCTTTGCAAAAGTAGCAAAAACCAGCTCCAAACCGCGTCAAATTCGGCTTGAGGGACGTTTAGCGCGCTTGCTAGGATTTTTGACTTTTCCTCATCGTCGCTCAAAAATTTAATGTATTTTTCGTTTAGATTTTGTTGCATTCGCTTTCCTTCGTATCTATGTTTTGGTCGCTTTTTACGGCTTTTAAACGGATTTAAACAAGCTTTTAGGCTTAAAAATCTTTTAATTTTTGACATCTTGCATTAAAATGGCAAAATTTGCCTAAGCTATTTTTAAAGCTTGCTCGCTAAATGGTAATGCTCGCAGGCGGCGTAAATTTAGCGTTTTTAGGCTGAAAATCGCATTTGTTGCGGCTTATTTTATATGCGAGTAAATAATATGGATTCGGCGATACGCGGCTTAGGCAAAAGCCCAAACCGACTTTTGCCGTCGCCGGTAGCTTGGCGTTTTGGTAAGGCGCGCTAGTTTTTTACTTGCCCGCTGCTATGCTCTGCCGGGTTTTGACGAGTTTGCCGCGTTTGGCCAGAGCTAGGCAAATCAATCGCATGCGGCCAAAGACGCTAAATTTAGCACTAAAGCTGCTTTATTAACAGGACCAAGGGTAGCCGAGGTTAAATTTGCGGATAAAATCTCTATGCGGCTAAATCGCCGACGCCGCAAGGCTGCTCGCATGCCACGTGCTAGACGGTAGGGTTTTGCCGCATTTATCCGTTTGCGCGTAGTAGAGGGCGGAAATCTTTGTCGTAGATTATTCGGCGGCAAATTTTGTAAAGCGGCTGCGGTTTGTTTAAAATCACCCCGCTTGTTTAAAAACCATTCTGCGACGGCGTCTTGTTAAAAAGCTTATTAAATTTAAAAATCGTACTTGTGTCTTGCTGCCAAATCGCGGCGATGCCTGAGCTTGCAAACGGCAAGCGCGGGGCGAATTTAAAAACGATGTTTTGCCTGCGACGCCCGAAAATTTAAAAACGCCGTGCGCGGCAAACGGAGGAAAAGCGTAGCGTAAATTTGCGCGAGTGTCCAACAAAGCTACGTATAAACGCAAAAAATTGACCCGCAAGCCTAGGCGGAAGTAGCTAAAATCTTACGAAAATTTGCGCCTAAGCGTTAAATTTTAATCAAAAAGCGAATTTTGCCTTGCTTTTATCGCGAAGCTTTTGCGGTGTATCTCGCAGTATCCGCGTGCGGCGATCGCGCTCAGGTGGGCTTTCGTGCCGTAGCCTTTGTGTACGGCGTATCCATAGCCCGTATGCACGCCGTCCCATGCTCTCATCAGCGCGTCGCGGCTTACTTTGGCTAGGATGCTTGCGGCGCTTACTTGTGCTACTTTGCCGTCGGCTCCAACCATGGTTTTTACGCCCGTGCCGTAGTTTGCGTTGCCGTCGTAGAGTAGCTCGCAGCCCGCAAAATGCGCCTTAAACAGCCGCAGCGCGCGCCTAAGACACTCGCTAAGCCCCAGATTGTCGATCTGCTCGTTTGAAAAATACGCGATGAGAAATTCCGAGTTTCCCGCGATCTCTTTAAACAGCTCCTCGCGCCGCTTCGCCGTTAGTTCTTTTGAGTCGTTTAGCCCCGCTATCTCACGCTTTAGTACGCATGCAGCTACCGCCATGGGGCCCGCCAGCGCGCCGCGACCCGCTTCATCAATGCCGCAGATTTGAGGATTTAATTTGCCTTTTAACATTTTATTTAATATAGTCTGTAAAAATACCTAAAAGTACGGCAATATTTTGCCGCATAATCGTATATATTAGCCATAATAAATCATTAATTAAAGGTCTATTTCGTTAATTTATCTACAATATTGTCAAAAATATATTTTACTAGTTCAATCATTTTATCTTGTTTTTTATGTATAAGATCTGTTAAAAGGCTATCTGAAATGTCTGTTTTAATATTGTCGGTTACTATATAATTTTGTTGTACCCAAAAAATTTCATAGCCAGTATCTACAACTGCGTCACAAGTCTTACCGCTACTTCTAGTTGTACAGATTATTATGTCGCAGTTTATTTTTTTAAAAATAGGTAGGCTTTTGAAAATTCGAGAATTAGGATCGCCCTGGCTTTCTATTCCTATTTGTAGTTTCTTTTTATTATGAATCAATTCATAGATTTTAAAAATATCTCCAGTATCGTTTGAATCTTGAAATTTTTGCCCCGCATGCTCATTTACTGCTATGCTATATGTTTGTTGTATTATCTTGTCAATCTCCTTTATAACGCTAGATTTTCCGCAATTAGCTATCCCGTGGAGAGCTATAATAACTTTTGCGCCCATAAATTACTCCTTGATAATAATTAAGATATTTCCATAAAATTATACTAAGACAATATATAAATTTGCCTAAAACAACCCGAAATTTTGCTTTAAATGCTCTTTGATGGGTTTAAGCGGCAGCGAGATCTCGCTGTTTTTGCCGTCGGTTGCGCCGTCAAAAAAGGTAATCCCGCTTGGCGAGAGCGTAAAATTTTCGCTCGGAGTTATTTTTTCTTTTGCGAAAATCGTGGTCAAATTTGCGTCGTCTAAATCCTTAAAAACGTCGCTCAAATTTATCTTTTTTAGGTTTTTTAGCCAGACGGTTTTGCAGATTTTCCCGCTCGCGCCTAGTTCGCAGACGCTTTTTATTTTGCCGTTTTGATACTCGAGGTTATTTAGCGCGTTTGCGGTGTTTTTTGAGGGGTCTTTGAGCCATGTCGTTTTAAAATTTTCAAGTTTTGCGGCGAGAGATTTTTTGTTATTTTGCGCAAATTTGGGCGCGTAAAAGTCGCTCGCGACGGCCTCAAATCGCGCCCCGTCTCGCCCGATCTCTTGCAGCCCAAGCGCGGTAAAATCATAGCTCGCGACCTGTTTTAGCACGGCTTTTAGCGCCTTGCCTCTGATCGCTAGTTTGCCCGTTAGTTCGCCGTTATCGGCTTTCACGCTTAGATTTAGCCACTCGGTGACCGCGTTTAGGGCCGTTATATCGGCGCCCGATTTTTCGATGCCGCCTTTACTGAAGTCGTATCTGGCACCCTCGAAAAAGGCGTGCCCTTGAAATTTAGGCGGCAAAACGACGCCCTTATCGCTAAAATTTTCAAACTCGGCCTCAAGTTCGCTGATATAAAGCTCAAATTTGCTCCCGTCCGCCTCGCCTGCAAATTTATAAATTTTACCCTCGTTTTCGTGTCTGATCTCGTAGCCTAGCGCCAAAACGCAGGCCAAAAATATCGCCGCAACAGCTCTCATAACCGCTCCTTTATATACCCAGCGCCCAGCGCGAAAACGGCGCGACCTCGCATTTTATGCCCTCTATGCTCGTCTCGCCGGAGTTCGCCACGCTGATTGCTTGTAGCCTATTTATACCTAAATTTTTTAAATTTGCGTGCAGTTTTTTAAATTTTAAAAAGACCAAATCCGCATCGCTAAACGGCGAGCAAATGATAGCAAGTTTCCTTTTTGGCAGGAAAAAATCAAGCTCTTTTGTATAAAAAATCTGCTCGTTAAATTTGGCTAGTTCGCAAAAAACCGTGTTGTTAAAGTTTTTAGCGAAGTCCTTTTTTAGGCTCAGCGCGCTTTTAAACGCAAAGTCGTTAAAGTAAAGCCTCTTCGCGGCGTTTGGTTCGTTAAATTTCTCTACTAGGCTAACCGCGCTCATGTTTTCTAGCTCGCTAAGCGCGCCATAAACGCTATCTTTTGAGATTTTTCGGGCGGATTTTAACGTGCTAAAAATCTCAAAAACGCTCACGTTTTGCGCTTGAGCTTTCGCGCACTCTTTTAGCACTGCTAGCTGCGTGGCTGATAGCGAGGATTTTAGTGCGGTTTTTAGATTTGCCGCGACGTTTTCGGCATCGCAAAAGGCCGACGCGGGGCTCCTACCGTGAAGCAAATAGTGGCTAAAAAGCGTCTCTGGATCGATCTTTTTTGAAAAAAAGGCGATAAATTCCTCGTAGTCTAAAAAATCCAAATTTAGCTCGCTAAAGCCGTTTAAATTCGCGTCTTTAAACCCAGAGGCGACGACAAAATTTTGTAAATTTAGCTCTAAAATCGGCTCAAATTTATCCCAAAATCTCTGCTCGAAATCATCGATCGCTAGAATTTTTATCTGCGGATTTTGGCGTAAAAACTCGGGCAAATTTGACAAAATCTCATCCGCATCTATGCGAAGATCGCCTAAATTTACGTACAAAAACTCTTTACTCTCAAATGCCGACAAAAAGCCCGCGATTAGAGATGTTTTGCCGCTTCCTATACCGCCTTTTATCAGCGTTTTTGGTGCCGTGATCTCAAATTTTCTATTTATAAATTTGACGTTTTTCGGCGGATTTTGATAAAGCGCGTTTAGAGTTTGCATTTTTAGCCTTTAAAATTTGGAAAATTATAGCAAAGTTTCCTTGTAAAGAGGAAGATAACTAAAATTTGATGTCAAAAAAACGATCAAAAATTACTCAAATCTAAAAGAAAATGCGTTAAATTTGAGAGATAAAAATACGGGCAAATTTTATTCGAATCAAATTTGTGCCCAAATAAACCTGCTCAAATTTATCCCAAATCAAATTTAAATATTTCGCTTCAAATTCTTAGCCAAATTTACAAAAGCTTCCTTACAAAAAGGAAATAAATCTATTAAATTTTACTAAATTCGCTCAAAATATTGACTTTAAAAAGCCATTTGGATAAAATCCGAGTCTCTTACATAAGTAAGAAGTGTCGTATGTTTGCGACAAGTTCTATTCATAAGGAAAGAAAATGGAAAGAATCAGGCTTAAGCTTAAAGCTTATGACCATAGAGTTCTCGACCGCACAGTTGCAGCCATAGTAGAAGCTGTCAAACGAACGGGCGCCGACGTCAGAGGTCCGGTGCCGATGCCTACGAAGATCAAACGCTACACGGTCTTAAAATCACCACACATCAACAAAGACTCACGCGAGCAGTTTGAAATGAGAATTCACGCTAGAATGCTAGATATCGTAGCGGCTACGCCCGATACCGTCGACTCGCTAACAAAGCTTGACTTAGCCCCTGAGGTTAACGTCGAAGTCCGCGCGATGGGCAAATAAAGGCGAGGTGAAAGATGGAATATATCGTAGAAAAAATAGGCATGAGCAGAACGGTAAACAACCCAAGCATCCCCGTTACGCTTCTAAAGGTCGTAAACGCTAAAGTTTGCGAAGTGAGCGAATGCGGCTGCGCTATAGTAGCTTATGCTAAAGGTAAAGCAAAAAATAAAGCCATAGAGGGTCAGCAAAAAAAATATGGACTAACGGCTGAATTTAATAAATTCGCAACCCTACAAGTCGCCAATAAAGAAGCCGGCGATCTTGATATTAGTCCGCTTAGCTCGGCTAAAATTTTAAAAGTTAGCTTCAGCTCAAAAGGTAAAGGCTATCAAGGCGTCGTAAAAAGACACGGCTTTGCGGGCGGTCCGAAAAGTCACGGTTCTCGCTTCCACAAAAGACACGGCTCTATCGGTAACCGCGAGTGGCCGGGACGCGTTCAGCCTGGTATGAAAATGGCCGGACACGCCGGAAACGAAAAAGTTACCGTTAAAAACGAGATCGTAAGCTTTGACGCCGAAAACGGAATTTTGGTTTTAAAAGGCAGCGTCGCTGGCTATAACGGCGCAATGGGCAGAATAAGGATAGTAAAATGAGTAAAGTTTGCGTATTAAACGAAAAATTACAAAAAGCTAGCGAGCTTGATCTACCGGCTAATTACGCTGAGATTAACCCGCACAACCTATATCTTTACGTTAAGTCTTATTTGTCCGGTATGCGTTCAAATTCGGCTCATACAAAGGGTCGATCTGAAGTGAGCGGCGGCGGTAAAAAACCGTGGAGACAAAAGGGTCGCGGCGGCGCTAGAGCTGGCTCAACCAGAACTAACGTCTGGGTAGGCGGTGCAGTGGCGTTTGGTCCGAGCAACGAGCGAAACTATTTCCAAAAGGTCAATAAAAAGCAAAAAAGATTGGCGCTTGAGTTCGCGCTAAACGAAAAAGCTAACGCGGGTAAAATTTTCGCGGTAGATAGCATAGAGATCGCAAGCGGCAAGACTAAAGACGCAGCTAAAGTAATCAGCGCGTTAAATTTGAGAGACGCTTTGGTCGTAAAAGATCTGCTTGACGACAACACGCTATTGGCGTTTAGAAATTTATCAAACTGCTATCTAATCGATGCGAGTGAGATAAACGCTTATTTAGTGGCGACTTACGGTGCCGTCGTTATCGAGAAGGCCGCACTTGAATCTATAATAAAAGAGGGCTGAAATGGCAGATATAACTGATATCAAAACGATTTTATATACGGAAAAAACTCTCGGTCTTCAAGAGCAAGGCGTGGTCGTCATACAAACTTCGCCTAAGATGACTAAAAACAGGCTGAAAGAAATTTTGAAAGAGTATTTTGGAGTAACGCCGCTTCGCGTAAATTCGCTTAGAATCGACGGAAAAGTTAAGCGTTTCAAAGGGAGAGAAGGACAACGAAGCGAGATAAAGAAATTTTACGTTAAGTTGCCTGAAGGCTCAAGCCTAGAAAACACGGAGGCGTAAGATGGCGATAAAAACCTATAAACCTTATACACCTAGCCGCAGATTTATGACGGGCTTATCAAGCGAGGACATCACTGCTAAACCTAGCGTGAGAAGCTTGCTTGTAAAAATCCCTGTAAGTGGCGGTAGAAATAATAACGGAAGAATAACTTCTAGACATAAAGAAGGCGGAGCGAAGAAACTTTATAGAATCATCGACTTTAAACGCCGCAAATTCGGTATCGAAGGCAAGGTCGAAGCCATCGAGTACGATCCGAACAGAAACTGCCGCATCGCGCTTATCGCTTATAAAGACGGCGAGAAACGCTATATCATCAGACCAAACGGACTAAACGTCGGCGATGTCGTAGCAGCAGCAGAGGCAGGCCTAGACATAAAACCCGGTAACGCGATGAAACTAAGAAACATCCCGGTTGGTACCATCGTACACAACGTGGAGCTAAAACCGGGCAAGGGCGCTCAGATGGCTCGTTCAGCCGGCGGTTATGCTCAGCTAATGGGTAAAGAGGAAAAATACGTAATGCTTCGCTTGCCAAGCGGCGAGATGAGACAAGTACTTGCAGAGTGCATGGCTAGTATCGGCGTAGTAGGTAACGAAGATTGGGCGAACGTAACTATCGGTAAAGCTGGACGTAATCGCCACAGAGGTATCCGTCCTCAAACTCGCGGCTCAGCGATGAACCCGGTAGATCACCCACACGGCGGTGGTGAGGGCAAGAAAAACTCAGGCCGTCATCCTGTTACTCCATGGGGTAAACCGACCAAAGGTGCTAAGACTCGCCGCAAGAAGGCTAGCGATAAGCTTATAATTTCAAGAAGGAAAGGTAAATAGAGATGGCAAGATCACTCAAAAAAGGACCTTTTGTCGATGAGCATGTAATGAAAAAAGTCGTTGCCGCTAAAAAAGCTAATGACAACAAGCCGATAAAAACATGGTCTAGACGCAGCACGATAGTGCCTGAAATGATAGGCCTAACGTTTAACGTTCATAACGGCAAGAGCTTCATTCCAGTATACGTTACGGAAAACCACATCGGATATAAACTAGGCGAATTTGCTCCTACGCGCACATTTAAGGGTCACAAAGGCTCAGTGCAAAAGAAAATCGGTAAGTAAGGGGATAAGATGAGCAAATCAGTTATTAAATTCGTAAGATTATCTCCGACTAAAGCTAGACTAATCGCAAGAGAAGTACAAGGCATGAACGCAGAATTTGCGCTAGCCAGCCTTAGCTTTATGCCAAACCGCGGCGCCAAATTTATCGCTACGGCTATCAGCTCTGCGGTAGCTAACGGCGGATTCGAGCCCGAAGAGGTTGTCGTGACAAGCTGCCGCGTGGATGCGGGCCCAGTATTAAAAAGATTTAGACCGCGAGCGAGAGGAAGCGCAAGCAGAATCCGCAAACCGACTTCTCATATCTTAGTAGAAGTATCTAAACCTGAAAAGAAGGAAGCGTAATATGGGTCAGAAAGTAAATCCGATAGGTCTAAGACTAGGAATAAACCGCAACTGGGAGTCAAGATGGTTTCCTGCTAAAGGAACTTTGGCTGAAAATATCGGCGAAGACTACAAAATTCGCGCTTTCTTGAAAAAGAAACTTTACTACGCGGGCGTTTCTCAAATTTTGATCGAGAGAACCGCTAAGAAAATTCGCGTAACCGTCGTAGCAGCTCGCCCTGGTATTATCATCGGCAAAAAGGGCTCTGACGTAGAGAAGCTTAAAGAGGACATCCAAAAGCTGATCAACAAAGAAGTAAACGTAAATATCAAAGAAGAAAGAAAAGCTCAAGCTTCGGCTCAGCTAGCTGCGGAAAACGTAGCAATGCAGCTTGAAAAACGCGTTGCATTTAGACGCGCGATGAAAAAAGTTATCCAAGGCGCTCAAAAATCAGGCGCTAAAGGTATCAAAATTTCAGTTGCAGGACGTCTTGGCGGCGCTGAGATCGCTAGAACCGAGTGGTACTTAGAGGGTCGCGTTCCGCTTCACACTCTAAGAGCTAAGATCGATTACGGCGTTGCCGAAGCGCATACGACTTATGGAAACATAGGTATAAAAGTGTGGATATTTAAAGGCGAGGTTCTTCAAAAAGGCGTTCAACCTGAAAAGAACGAAGAAGAAAAAGCCGATAAAAAACCGCGCAGAGCAAGAAGAGGTAAATAATCATGTTGATGCCAAAACGAACTAAATTTCGCAAACAGATGAAAGGCAGAAACCGCGGTAAAGCTACTCGCGGCGCTGATCTTGCTATGGGCGAGATCGGAATAAAAGCCGTAGAAGCGGGCCGCGTAAATTCGCGCCAAATCGAAGCGGCTCGTGTGGCTCTAACCCGCCACGTAAAACGCCAGGCTAAAACTTGGATCAGAGTTTTCCCGGATAAGCCGCTAACCAAAAAACCTCTACAAACTCGTATGGGTAAAGGTAAAGCCGGAGTCGAAGAGTGGGTTATGAATATAAAACCAGGTCGTATAATAGTCGAAATGGCGGGCGTAGATGAGGAATTAGCGCGCGAAGCTCTAACTCTAGCCATCCACAAACTTCCGTTTAAGACTAAAATCGTAACGCGAGAGAGTGAAAATGAAATATACTGATATTAAAGACAAAAGCGTTGCAGAACTTAACGCGTTATTGAAAGAGAAAAAGGTGCTTTTATTTACTTTAAGACAAAAGCTAAAAACCATGCAGCTAAGCAACCCTAACGAGATTCGCGCCGTCCGTAAGGAAATAGCGCAAATCAACACTGCAATTAGCGCTTCAAAGTAAGGGGTGAGAAATGGCATTAAAAAGAGAAATTCAAGGTGTCGTTTTACAAAAGGCCGGCGATAAGACGGCTACGATTTTGGTTGAGAGACGCGTTATGCACCCAAGATACCACAAATTCGTAAAACGCTTTAAAAAATATATGATTCACGACGAAAAGAACGAAACTAAAGCGGGCGATACTGTCGTAGCTATCGAATGCAGACCGCTAAGCGCGAGAAAATCTTTCCGCTTAAAGACTATTTTAGCGACGGGGGTTGAGTAATGATACAATCTTTTACGAGGCTTACGGTCGCCGATAATAGCGGCGCGAAAGAGCTAATGTGCATTAAAGTTTTGGGCGGCAGCAAGAGAAGATACGCGACGCTTGGCGACGTTATCATCTGCTCGGTCAAAAAGGCGCTTCCAAACGGTAAGATCAAAAAAGGTCAAGTGGTAAAAGCAGTCGTCGTTAGAACTAAAAAAGAGGTTCAAAGAGATAACGGCTCGCTAATCCGCTTCGACGAAAACGCAGCCGTCATCCTAGATAACAAACGCGAGCCTATCGGTACTCGTATCTTTGGACCGGTCGGCCGTGAGGTTAGATACGCTAACTTTATGAAAATCGTTTCGCTTGCTCCGGAGGTGTTATAATGGCTAACGTTAAATTTAAAGTAAAAAAAGGCGATACCGTTAAGATCATCGCAGGCGACGACAAAGGTAAAACAGGTAAAATTTTATCCGTCCTAGCCAAAAAAGGACAAGTCATCGTCGAGGGCTGCAAGGTAGCTAAAAAAGCTATAAAACCTAGCGAAAAAACCCCAAACGGCGGCTTTATCAATAAAGAGATGCCTATTGATATCTCAAACGTTGCAAAAGTTGAGGGCTGAAAATGAATAGATTAAAAGCTAAATATAACGAGGTCGTAAAGCCTGCTTTGGCTAAAGAATTCGACATCAAAAATCCTATGCTAATCCCTGCGATCGAAAAGATCGTGATAAGCGTAGGCGCTGGCGAATCGGCTAAAGATCAAAAGCAACTTCAAAACATCGCCGATACTATTTCTCTAATCGCAGGACAAAAAGCTGTTGTTACCGATGCTAAAAAATCGGTTGCGGGCTTTAAAGTGCGCGAGGGGTTCCCTGTCGGCGTAAAAGTAACGCTTAGAAAAGAGAATATGTTTGCGTTTTTAGACAAGCTAATCTCTATCGCGCTACCGAGAGTTAAGGACTTTAGGGGCCTTCCAAAAGACGGTTTTGACGGACGCGGAAACTACAACTTCGGCCTTGACGAACAGCTAATGTTCCCGGAGGTCGAGTACGATAAGATTTTACGCACTCACGGTATGAATATAGTTATAGTCACGACGACAAACAGCGACAAAGAGGCATTCAAATTGCTTGAGCTATTTGGTTTGCCGTTTGCGAAAGGAAAGTAATATGGCAAAAAAATCAATGATAGCAAAGGCTGCCAGAAAGCCTAAATTTACAGTTCGCGGCTATACGAGATGCCAAATTTGCGGTCGTCCGCATTCGGTTTATAAAGATTTTGGAATTTGCCGCGTATGCCTAAGAAAAATGGCTAACGAGGGACTAATCCCGGGTCTAAAAAAAGCAAGCTGGTAAGGAAGAGAAATGTTAAACGACTTAATTTCAGACGGACTAACTCGCATTAGAAACGCCGCAATGAGAAGACTCGAGACTACGAAGCTTCTTCATTCAAACGTCGTCGAGGCTACTTTATCTATCCTTGCGGCTAAAGGCTATATCGAGAGCTACAACGTCGTAGAAGAAGATAAAAAGAAATTTATAAACGTAGTTCTAAAATACGACGAGCATGGCAGAAGCGTGATTAACGAGCTTAAGCGCGTATCAAGCCCGGGTCGCCGCGTTTATAAGGGAAAAGACGAGATCAAGAGATTTAAAAACGGCTACGGAACGATCATCGTTAGCACTAGCAAAGGCGTTTTGAGTAACGAAGACGCTCACAAAGCTGGCGTAGGCGGCGAAATCCTCTGCTCTGTGTGGTAATGAACGAAAACGATGTGGGGCATCGTTTTCGCATCATTGAAGTGAAGCTTAAACGATAGGCTTCCCGGATTTCCGGCGGGGTCATCGTTGTTGCATCCTTAAAATGAAGTTTGAATTGATAGGCTTGTTTTTGTAGCAAGACGTCAATTCGACATCATTAGAATAAGGTTTGAACTGATAGGCTTGTTGTATTTGCAACTGCGACATCGTTTTTGCATTTTTGAAACGAAATTTTGACCAGCGGGTTTTCTTAATTTATAAAATTTAGGAAAGACTTCCGCCGTCAAATTTATAAAATTTAAAAACGGAAGCTCAAATTTAAAAAGCTTCCCAAATTTAGCTCGATTTGCAAATTTACCCAAATTTGCCAAAGCTAAATTTCAAAACAACGATGTCAAATTTGACGTTAAATTTTGGAAAGAAACTCTAAAATGTAAGTCGAATTTGACGAGAAAATTAAAGTGTTTGAAGCGGTTTTTTATCGCTTCGATTCATTTCTATTTTTATGGTATTGCGGTATCCATTCGTAAAAGTAGACATACCCTAGACAAGTAAAAAAGGAAAAAAATGTCACGTATAGGAAAACAGCCGATAGCTATTCCAAGCGGAGTAGAGGTCAGCGTAGAAGGCAACGTCCTTAAATTTAAAAAAGGCGCTCATTTAAAAGAGCTTGACACAAAAGGGCACGTAGATGTTAAAGTCGAAGATGCTCACATAGTATTTTCTCCAAAGAGCGGCGAGAGACAAGATAGAGCCTACTGGGGCACCTATAGAGCGCTTGCAAACAATATCGTCATCGGCATCACAAAAGGTTTCGTTCGTCAGCTTGAGATCAACGGAGTCGGTTACAAAGCCGCTGCTAAAGGCCAAGTGCTTGAGCTTACTTTAGGATTTTCTCATCCAATAAATCACGAAGTGCCAAAAGGCGTTGAAATCAGCGTAGAGAAAAACATCATAACTATCAAAGGCGACGATAAGCAAGTGGTCGGTCAGATCGCGGCTCAAGTCAGGGCGTATAGACCGCCTGAACCGTATAAGGGCAAAGGCGTTAAATACGTAGAAGAGCGCATCATCCGCAAAGCCGGTAAGACATCTAAGAAGTAAGGGATAGATAATGACAGCAAATGTATTAAAAAGAAAACTCGCTCTTAGAATCAAGAGAAAAAGAAGAATCAGAGCCAAAATTTCCGGCACTGCGGTATTGCCTAGAATTTCTATCTTCAAATCAAACAGAACTCTTTACGTCCAAGCTATCGATGACGTAGCAGCCGTAACTCTAGCGGCAGCAGACGGCAGAAAACTAGGCGTAAAAGCAAACAAAGAAGGCGCCGTAACTTTAGCTAAAGAATTTGCAAAAACTCTAAAAGCTAAAAAAATAGAAGCGGCATTATTCGACAGAAACGGCTATTTGTATCACGGCGTTATAGCGGCTTTTGCAGACGCATTACGCGAAAACGGTATCAAACTATAAGGAAAATCGCTATGGAAAAATATAACAGAGAAGAATTCGAAGAAGTAATGGTTGATATCGGCCGCGTTACAAAGGTCGTAAAAGGCGGTCGTAGATTTAGATTTACGGCTCTTGTCGTAGTGGGAAACAGAAACGGCCTAGTGGGCTTTGGCTTCGGTAAAGCAAAAGAGGTACCGGACGCTATGAGAAAAGCCGTCGACGACGCGTTTAAAAATATCATCGAGGTAAAAAGAAAAGGCTCGACTATACCTCACGACGTAGAGGTTAAATTTAACGCTAGCCGCGTTTTGCTTCGCCCTGCTAGCGAAGGTACGGGCGTGATCGCGGGCGGTAGCGCTCGTCCTATTTTAGAGCTTGCGGGCATCAAGGACATCCTAACGAAATCGCTTGGCTCAAACAACTCGGCAAACGTCGTTCGCGCTACTTTAAAAGCGCTAAGCATGCTTAAAGGCTAAGGAGAAGATATGGGACTAGAAAATTTAAAACCTGCCGAGGGCTCGACTAGACAAACTAAAAGACTAGGTCGCGGTCAAGGTAGCGGTCAAGGTAAAACCGCGGGCAAAGGACACAAAGGTCAAAGAGCTAGAAAAGGCTACAACGAGAAAAGAGGCTTTGAGGGCGGTCAGCAGCCGCTTCAAAGACGCCTTCCGAAAGTAGGCTTTACGTCTAAATTTGAAAAACCTTACGTAGTCAACGTAGAAAAAATCGTTGCGGTAAAAGAGCTAAGCGAGATCACTATCGCTACTATCGCTACCGTACACAAAATTTCAAGCAGCGTCAAGAAAATCAAATTGATCGGATCGAGCGCGAAAGATTTGGCTTCAAAAATCAAAGACGAGAACGTAACCGTTAGCGGACGTGCGTAATGAATAAGACATTGACCAACAAGATTTTAATCACGTTGGCATTTTTATTTGCTTACAGGATACTGGCATACGTGCCGGTTCCTGGTGTAAACGTCAATGTTATTAAAGAGTTTTTCGATTCGAATTCCGCAAACGCGCTTGGACTATTTAATATGTTCAGCGGTAAGGCGGCAGAGCGCCTTAGCATCATCTCTCTAGGAATTATGCCATATATCACGGCATCTATCATCATGGAGCTTTTAGCGGCTACTTTCCCAAATTTAGGCAAGATGAAAAAGGACCGCGACGGCATGCAAAAATATATGCAAATCATCCGTTATGCTACTATTATTATCACCCTTGTTCAAGCAGTTGGCGTTAGTATGGGGCTTCAGAGCCTTCACGGCAGAGGCGGAGAGGACGCGATAATGATAGATATGAATTTATTTATCTCCATCGCAGCGGCTTCGATGCTAACGGGAACTATGCTTTTGATGTGGATAGGCGAGCAGATCACTCAGCGCGGTATCGGCAACGGCATCAGCCTTATTATCTTCGCTGGTATCGTTAGCGGCATACCTTCGGCCATCGGCGGAACGGTAAATTTGGTAAATACGGGCGAGATGAACTTCCTCGTGGTTATCGGAATTTTGCTTGTTATCTTAGTCACGGTAGGCATAGTTATCTACGTCGAGATGGGCGAGAGACGCGTACCGGTGAGCTATTCGCGTAAGGTAGTGATGGAAAATCAAAACAAACGCATTATGAACTATATACCTATCAAGGTAAATTTAAGCGGCGTTATTCCTCCGATTTTCGCCAGTGCGATTTTGATGTTCCCAAGCACCATTTTGCAGGCCAGCACAAATCCTTACATCCAAGCTATTCACGATTTTTTAAATCCAAATAGCTATTTTTTCAACTTTTTAACGTTCTTGCTAGTTGTATTTTTTGCATATTTTTACGCTTCGATCGCGTTTAACGCAAAAGATATCAGCGAAAATTTAAAAAGACAAGGCGGATTTATCCCGGGTATTAGACCGGGCGAGGGCACTGCGGGCTATCTAAATGAGGTAGCATCTAGGCTAACGTTTAGCGGCGCGATTTATCTCGGACTTATCTCGACGCTACCTTGGGTGCTTGTTAAATTTATGGGCGTTCCGTTTTATTTCGGCGGTACGTCGGTACTGATCGTGGTTTCTGTCGCGCTTGATACGATGCGAAGGATAGAAGCTCAAATTTATATGAATAAATATCAAACTCTAAGTGCGGTAGGCTTGTAATGGCTATAACCATCATGCAGCCAAACGACATAGAGAAGATGCGAGCGGCGAATAAAATCGTCGCTCAAACCCTCGACTACGTAGAAGGCGTGATCAAGCCCGGCATTTCGCTACTAGAAATAGATAAAATTTGCGAGGATATGATAAGGGCTGCGGGCGCAAAGCCGGCATTTAAGGGTCTTTACGGCTTTCCAAACGCCGCTTGCATCAGCGTAAACGAAGTAGTCATCCACGGCATCCCAAACGAATACAAACTACAAGAAGGCGACATCGTAAGCGTCGATATCGGCTCAAATTTGAACGGATATTTCGGGGACTCGGCGAGGACTTGGGGCGTAGGTCAAATTTCGCGCGAGGACGAAAGGCTAATCGCTTGCGCTAAAGACGCGTTATATTTTGCGATAGATACCGTAAAAGCAGGAATGCACTTTAAAGAGCTTAGTTTTGAAATCGAGAAATTTATAAGAGCTCGCGGATTTGTTCCGCTAACGGGATTTTGCGGTCACGGCATCGGTAGACGCCCGCACGAAGATCCGCAAATTTTAAATTGTTTAGAGGGCGGCAGCCCAAAATCGGGACCAAAAATCAAAAATGGAATGGTATTTTGTGTAGAGCCGATGATCTGTCAAAAAGACGGCACTCCGGTGATTGGTCACGACAAATGGAAAGTAACTAGCAAAGACGGGCTAAGAACCAGCCACTATGAGCACTGCATGGCAGTCGTAAACGGACGTGCGGAGATCTTAAGCCTAGCATAAGATTTTAAAATTTACAAATCGTTCGTGCGACTTGTAAATTTTAAAATTTTAATTTGTGGTGAGTTAAAATTTTAATTTCAAACTTCCGCCGAGCGGCGAAAGTAAATTTAACAAAAAGGAGTTAAGTGGCAAAAGACGACGTCATAGAGATCGACGGCAACGTCATCGAGGCGCTGCCAAACGCGACGTTTAAGGTCGAGCTCGACAACAAACACGTGATTTTGTGTCATATTGCGGGCAAGATGAGGATGCATTATATAAAAATAATGCCTGGAGACCGCGTAAAGGTGGAGCTAACGCCTTACAGTCTGGATAAGGGTAGGATAATTTACCGACATAAGTAAATTAAAAGCTAAATTTGGCTATACTCAGCCCTTTGCGACAAATTGCTGTATGAAGAATTGTTTTCAAAGCCCACCACTTGTTTTGAAAATAGTTGGTTTAAAATTTCGTTAAACCTGATGCAGCCTAAAAGTGGAATAAATTTTTAGGAGACTAGAATGAAAGTTCGTCCTTCTGTAAAGAAGATGTGTGACAAGTGCAAAATTGTCAAGCGCCAAGGCGTAGTTCGCATAATCTGCGAAAATCCAAAACATAAACAAAGACAAGGATAAGGCATGGCACGTATCGCAGGTGTGGATTTACCAAAGAAAAAGAGAATCGAATACGGTTTGACCTATATTTATGGTATTGGTCTTCACAAATCTCGTCAAATTTTGGATGCTACCAAAATTTCTTATGATAAAAGAGTAAACGATCTAACCGAAGACGAAGCTGCGGCTATCCGCAAAGAGATCCAAGAGCATCACGTGGTGGAAGGCGACCTTAGAAAAAGCGTCGCTATGGACATCAAGGCTCTTATGGACCTAGGAAGCTACCGCGGTCTAAGACACAGAAAAGGTCTTCCGGTGCGCGGTCAAAAGACCAAAACAAACGCTAGAACTAGAAAAGGTAAGCGCAAAACAGTCGGCGCTGCGACTAAATAAGGATAAGCGATGGCAAAAAGAAAAGTAGTTAAAAAGAAAATTGTAAGAAAAAGTATCGCTAAAGGTATCGTTTATATAAGCGCGACTTTTAACAACACTATGGTAACGGTTACCGATGAGATGGGAAATGCTATCGCTTGGAGTAGTGCCGGCGGACTAGGCTTTAAAGGAAGTAAAAAATCAACTCCTTATGCAGCCCAACAAGCAGTAGAAGACGCTCTAACCAAAGCAAAAGAGCACGGTATAAAAGAAGTAGGCATCAAAGTACAAGGTCCTGGCAGCGGTAGAGAGACCGCAGTCAAGAGCGTAGGCGCGGTAGAGGGCATAAAAGTAACGTTTTTAAAAGATATAACTCCGCTTCCGCATAATGGTTGCAGACCGCCGAAACGCCGCCGCGTATAATTAGAAATTTAGGAGAATTATTATGGCTAGATATAGAGGACCCGTTGAAAAATTAGAAAGAAGACTCGGCGTTAGTTTGGCGCTAAAGGGCGAGCGTCGCTTGGCAGGTAAGAGCGCGCTTGACAAAAGACCTTACGCTCCGGGACAACACGGACAAAGAAGAAGCAAGATAAGCGAATACGGCTTGCAGCTTCGCGAAAAACAAAAAGCTAAATTTATGTACGGCATTAGCGAGAAGCAATTCCGCCGCTTATTCCAAGAAGCCGCTCGCCGCGAGGGAAATACCGGTGCGCTTTTGGTACAGCTTTTAGAGCAAAGATTAGATAACGTAGTTTACAGAATGGGCTTTGCGACGACTCGCCGCTTCGCTCGTCAGCTAGTTACTCACGGACATATTTTAGTAAACGGCAAGAGAGTAGATATTCCTTCTTACAGAGTCCAAGCTGGCGCTAAAGTAGAGGTTATCGAGAAGTCTAAAAACAATCCACAAATCGTTCGCGCGATCGATCTTACGGCACAAACCGGCATCGTAGCTTGGGTCGACGTCGAAAAAGATAAAAAATTCGGAATTTTCACAAGAACTCCGGAAAGGGAAGAAGTCGTCATTCCTGTCGAGGAAAGATTCATAGTAGAGCTTTATTCGAAATAATAAGGGGTATAACGATGAGAAAAATTACCACATCAGCTTATATGCCTACCGAAATTTCAGTAGAGAGTATAAGCGAGAATGTCGCCAGAATAACTGCGTATCCGTTTGAGACGGGCTATGCGGTCACTTTGGCTCATCCGCTAAGACGACTTTTATATAGCAGCACGGTTGGATTTGCGGCTACGGGCGTCAAGATAGAGGGCGTATCTCATGAATTTGATTCGATGAGGGGCATGCTAGAGGACGTAGCGCAGTTTATTATAAATTTAAAAAACATCCGCTTTAAGCTAAAAAACGAGTCTGAGCGCGAGGTGGTTGAGTATTCGTTTAAAGGTCCAAAAGAGATAAAAGCCGGCGATCTAAAAAGCGATGTCGTAGATGTCGTAAATCCGGATGCCTATCTTGCAACCATAAACGAGGACGCGGAGCTTAAATTTTCCGTAATCATCCAAAAAGGTATCGGATACGTCCCGAGTGAAGAGATAAGAGACAATACCGAAGAGGGTTATATAGCCCTTGACGCGTTCTTTACGCCTGTTAAAAAAGCAGTTTACGAGCTAGAAAACGTCCTAGTAGAGGATAATCCCGACTATGAGAAGATTATTTTCACGGTTACGACGGACGGACAAGTGGGCGCAATCGAAGCGTTTAAACACGCGATCGAGGCAATGTATCAGCAGATGTCGGTGTTTAAAGGCGTTTTAAATATCGACGTTTCGGCAGGTCTAAACGCTCAAACTTCTGGCAGCGAGCATGCAAAACTACTTCAAAGCATAGAAGAGCTCAATTTGAGCGCTAGAAGTTCTAATTGCCTTGATAAAGCCGAGATTAGATTTATCGGCGAGCTTGCTTTGATGGATGAAAACGAGCTAAAAGAGCTTAAAAATTTAGGTAAAAAATCTCTAGAAGAGATTAAGGCCGTTATGCAAGAGATCGGATATCCGGTCGGCGGCGACCTAGGTGGCGGCAAAGATCAACTCAAGAAAAAAATCGCCGACCTAAAATCACAAATGAGTGCAAAAGAGTAAAAGGAACATAAATGAGACACGGTCACGGATACAGAAAACTAGGTAGGACGTCGGCTCACCGCTCGGCTCTACTTAAAAACTTAGCTATCGCTATCATCAAAAGCGAAAAGATAGAGACGACCTTGCCTAAGGCAAAAGAGTTAAGAAGCTATATCGAAAAGCTAATCACTAGAGCGAGAAAAGGCGACAGCAACGCTCACAGAGCGGTTTTTGCCAGCTTGCAGGACAAAGAAACTACGAACAAGCTAGTAACTGAGCTTGCTCCAAAATTTGTAGGTAAAAACGGCGGATATACGCGCATCGTTAAGACTCGCGTTCGCCGAGGCGATGCTGCCGAGATGGCTTATATCGAGCTAATCAAAGAATAACTTTTAGAGGGCTTCGGCTCTCTTTCTCTGCTTTATTCAAGATATAATTATATATAAACGACTTTTCAAAGAGATTAAATTTTAAGGTCTATTCTTTACTTCCTTGAAATCTCTTATTGACTTTTTGAAGCATTTACCTTTATTTTTAAGCATGTAGCCGTACCGTCTTATTATCGCATTAGGGTTAACTACGAATTTAATGCAAACAAAGGAAGCGTAAGCTACACTAACAACCATTGTTCCTGCGGGATGACAAAGACCATAATAAATTTAGAAACAGGCACATAAGCCCTTTCAAATTTTCTTTGAAAAATTTTAGAGAAAATTTTAAAAAATTATCCTTACCAGCAACATATGACAGTATTTGTCTTTCATTGTAGTCGTATTCGACAAACTCGTATTCTGATAAGTTACGGCAAAATCGTATTATAGTGAGCCATTTGGCTATTTTTTAATTAAATTTAGGTTCAATTAATCTTAAGCAGATTTTCAACTACAAATTTCATCTTACTACTTTTGAGACAATCCATCGATTGTAGTAGCTTTCGATATTGTTGTATCTAAACTCTGCTTTGCTTCGCTTGCGGCTACAAGCAGAACACGCTTTTAAGATGAAGCAAGAAATTCTTTTTCTACTAGCCCCTCTGTGGTTGCTACCGTCGTTACAATTGAGAAGATATTGGCATAATCTCAGAAGCTTTCTGTACCGATTTATTCTTTGAATAGTTCACTCTATAATGGACACTAATATATCACGAACTTTCCAGCAATCAGAGCATACAGTAGAACCATCAAGCTTGCCATAATGAGGTAATATAAGTATTGGTTCATAACTATCCGGGCATCACATTTTAGTGTACCATTTCGCTCTACTCCATCCACTACGCTTGTAGATTTTCAAAACGCAGCTACGAGCGAAGCGAAGTAAAAATAGCTTTCGTTAGTCTCAAAGCAAAGCTTCTAGGCGGACTTGAAATCTCGCCGCTAAATTTGCTTATTTTTCACGTACTTTTTAGGATTTGAAATCTATCGGCGGGGATTTTTTGAAATTTTGACTAAAAGAGTAGTTTGCAGCGGGGCGTCAAAAATAAGCTGCGAACAAAGTAAATTTTAAGCCGCTAAAGATAAAATTTACGCACGAGATCGTACGAAAATAAATTAAAAGCGAGCGAATTTGCATAAAGCGCATAAAGACCGCCGCGATAGAGGGAAAATGAAAATAGACTGGGAAAAAACGGGCGGACTTTTGCCCGTCGTCGTTCAAGATGTCGCAAGCGGCGAGGTTTTGATGCTTGCTTATATGGACGAAGAGGCGCTAAATTTGAGCCTAGAAACGGGCTTTGCGCACTATTTTTCGCGCACGAAAAACCGCATCTGGAAAAAGGGCGAACAAAGCGGCAACGTCCAAAAGATCGTGGACGCCTACCTTGACTGCGACAACGATACGCTGCTAATCAAAGTCGAGCAACAAGGCGGCGCGGCATGCCATACCGGGGCAAAATCTTGCTTTTTTAGGAAAATCTCGGGCGCAAATTTTAGCGACGAGAGCGAGCGAAATTTAACGGGTGCAGACGGACGGATTTTGACGGGCGAGTTAAATTTGGCGGGCAAAAACGGGCAAATTTTAGAGCGCGAGCAAAATTTAAGCGCGTCCGAGGCACAAACTAAAAAGCCCGCTTACGGCATCATCGACGAGATCTATCACGTGATCTTGGAGCGTAAACTAAACACCGATCCGCGGACCTCATACGTGGCAAGCCTGTTTAAAAAGGGCGAAAACGCCGTATTAAAAAAAGTCGGCGAGGAGGCCGGCGAGCTAATCATGGCGTGCAAAGACGCAAGCGCGGCGAGAAGATTTGAAAATTTAGCCGACAAACATGCGAGTGAAAGCTCAAATCTCAAAAAAACGCAAGCGGGCGAGGCGCAAATTTTAAGCCGCGACGAGCAGGATTTAAATTTGCGAAATTTAACGCAGGGTGCAAAAGAGCAAGGTGAAAAAGACGAGCTCAAAAAAGCCCTAGACGGCGTGGTTTACGAGGCGGCGGATTTATGCTTTCACTCGCTCATAGCACTTGCCGCGCACGGCATACACCCAGAGCGCGTTAAAGCCGAGCTTGCGCGCAGGTTTGGGCTTAGCGGTATCGAGGAGAAAAACTCGCGCAAAGATTAGCGCGGGCAAATTTGGCACGCTTTATGCAGGCGGATTTTAAATTTAGCTCGCAATAAGCAAACGAGATGAAGAGGCAAGATGATAAACGAACTAAAACAAGGCTTAAATTTTTACATAACGCACCTTAGCTGGGCGGATTTTGCGGGCTATATCTGGATGTTTTTGACCTTTTTGGCGGTTCTTGCGCTTTGTATTTATATCGCTTCAAAGTCTTATTTCGCCGGTTTTGCGCTCACGGTCGTTAGTATCGCGGCGCTTGGGTACGGAGCGCATTTTATGCCTAAATTTTTAGATCAAAATTTGCGGGCGCGAGAGCTGGAGATAGTCTCTACCAAGCAGCTTGAGTACTCAAATACGCTTCTTGTGGATATGCGCCTTAAAAATCTTTCAAAGAAGCCCTTTAGCTACTGTGAGATCGGACTTGTTTTTTATAAAAACTCGGACAATATCTTGCGCCGCTACGCCAATGAACTAAAGCCGTTTTTAAAGGAAAATATCGTGCTAAAGGACGTGCTGGACGTAAATGCCACGCGCGAGATCACGCACGTCGTAAACGATTTTCGCGTAAATGACTACAACGTCACGGTAAGCTCGGAGTGTTTTTGATGCAAGGGTATTTTAACGTCTTTCACTTTATCGCGCTCGCGGCTTTGGCGCTGCTATCGGTACTTTTTATGCTGCTTTCGCGCGGAGAAAAAGACCCGAAACTGTTTAAAATTTATCTCTTGATAAACATCGCCGCGACATTGATAATGGGGTATTTTTTTATGTTGGTCGTGGATAAGTACACTAAAAGAGCCGCTCTAACCGAGTTTGCCGCTCATAGGGTGCTTAGGAACGAGACCGTCGTGTTTAAGGGCTCGCTGAAAAATACGGGCGAATTTAGCATCGCAAACTGCGACCTCACTGTCAAGATCGTCAATAATCCGGTCAGCAAAGACACGATCGCCGGCGCAGTTTTTAAGCCTAGCGGATGGTCGCTGTTTTTGCATGACGAGCGCACGAACGTCGCTGAGATCACGGCTAGCGTCGCTAAAAACATAGCGCCTGGACAAATGCGAAATTTTAGCCTTTCTATGCCCTATCCGCCGCATTTTACAAATACCCAAACGATAACGAATTTAGAGTGTAGATGAGCGCGGCCTGCGGTCGAGATAAATTTACGGTTTGCCGGATAGTCGGCGTAGCTATTTGTTTTAGGGCGAATGACGTTAGGAGCATAGCTATTTTTGCGGCTTATCTTTGCGTGTCTATACCTATCTGGCTTTATCCGCTTTGTACGCTCATTTCTTTGTGTACGCGCTAAATTTAACGTCTTTTTCAAATTATCCTTAAAAAAATAGCTTAGCGGTAACCTTACTCGCGTCTATCCTAAAATATCAAAGACCTTTGTGGTATCGCCCACAAGGAAGACCTTTGCGCACCGTTAAATTTAGGGTTGCCGCGATTAGAAAACCCGGTTTGGCTCATCGGTTTAAAGCCGCCTATGTCCGCGAGGATGCTTGTCGCTTTTGATTGGACGCCTCAGAGTCTATGGGCGCATTAGCCGTGGCGGGGATACGTCCTCGTATAACTTTATCCGTACCGCCATTTCAGCGTAGTCTAGCTTGTAGAAAAATACTAGAAAGCTCTTGCCTGGCGAACTTGGACGCATCGCTCCAGAACGAAAGTCAAAACCAATGCTTGGCCTTGAGTGACCGCATAAATTTACTCATTTCCTCTTTTTATGAGTTAAATTTTGGTCTTATATTTTTTATTGCTTTGGGGCTATGCTTGAATAAAATTTCCTTTTACGAAACTCTAAAGGACGAATACTTAGAGAAAATAGTCGAATTTAAGCCCGAGTGGGCTTAAATTTATAGGTCTTCTTTGACCTCGTCGTTGCTGCGAACTACTAGGCCAGAGCCGTGGATGACGCTAGGGATGCACGCCGTGCAGATATCGACCTCTTCGCCGTTTTTGTGAGCGCGGACGAATACGGCGTTTTCGTTTTCCGTGCTTTTTTGTCCGCAGACGTTGCAAACTACGATATTTTCGGTTCTCATTTGACTTCCTTCGTAAAAAATTCGGGCGTATTTTATTTAGTTTTTCGCCGATTTGAAATGATTTACGTCAAGCGCGAAGTCTCGCGTAAAAAGAAAAAATGCGAAAAATAAATAACGAAAAAAACCTGCAAGAAAAGCCCGAAAATAGGCACCAAACATAGCAGGTAAAAGCATAGCGCGGTGGCTTTAAATTTATATCCGCCGTAGTCCAGCAAATAAAGCTCGAATTTGTGCCGCGAGAGGGCGTTTGGCGCGACGTCGATGAAAAGCAGCGAATAATAAAGGTAAAAAAACGCCGGGTGCAGGGCGAGGAAATTTAGCACGGGCACGGCTAAAATCGGCAAACAAATAAGCGCGATCAGGATAAATTTGAGCAAAATTTTGCCCGTAAGAGCCGTTTGGCGGGCTAGACTAACGTTTGCCAGCTGCGACTCGTCCACGCGGTAGTGCCTGCGATTTATCTCGCGCGCGATCGTAGGAGTTAGAAAGCCTGCAACCGCGAGCGCGCAAAAAATTGAGAGCATGACGACCAGATATGCGCCGACGGCGTAAAATATCGCGCCGATGAGCCATTTTGAGATGCCTAGGCTAAGGATTTTAGCCACCATCGGATACTCGGCCAGCGCGCCCGTTTCTCCCGATACGGCGGCGTTTAGCGCCTCGTACAGCTCGCGTCCGCCAAATATCGCAATCGCCGCGATAATAAGCGCGGAAAAAACGAGCGGCAGGATAGAAAGCGCGATAAATTTGGGCGTGAAAAGGTCCTTTAACGAAAGGCGTAAAATATCAGCGAACAACGAATCTCCATTTGTTTAAATTTGTAGCCGTTTTGCGGCAAAAGGGCGTTTGGGTGCGACAGCTTTTCTAAATTTGACGCGCATTTTTTGCCAGCAAAAGCGGCACGGCAAATGCTTTTAACAGCACATAAAATTTAATGCGAGCATAGACTTCGCGACTAAATTTGACCGACTTAAATTCAGTCATAAATTTAGCTAAATTTATCAAATTTGGCCCGCTTTTACTAGTTTGGGCTATCGGCGCGAGAGCTTGCTAGCGGTCTAAATTTTGCCGGCCAAACGGCGATATTTTAGCTAGCTCGGCTAAAGTGCTCTCAAATTTAACCGCTTGCGACTTAAGGTGCCAAAAATAAACTAAATCGCAAAAATTTTGGCTAAATTTGCTAAATTTATCAGCCGAAGCGGCGCAAATTTGGCCGACAAATTTATTTTACCGCCTTGTACTCGGCCTCTAGCGCGGCATAGATCTCGTCCACGCTTTTTAGTCCGCGAGCTAAAATCTCGTTCATCACGGCGTTATCCTCCTTGCCGTTCCAGACTTTTTTATACGCGCCCTCTTTGTAGCCGTGGTCTTGGCGGAAGCGATTTAGGACGTTTTTACCGACGTAGCACTCGTAAAGCGAGCTTAAATTTACGCCGCATTTTAGGCTCATCGAAAAGTAAATTTTAAGTAGGTCAAAGAGCGAATACTCAAAGCCCGAGCACTTATTTATGAGCATTTCGACATCGTTTATGATCTCGTAGATGTTTTCGTCAGCGACGTTAAATGGCTCGCGGCAAAACGCCTCAAAGCCGCTGCTAGCGCAGATGTCGCTTGAGAGCTTTGCGATGTCGCCGAGGCTATTTAGCTTGTACTGCTCGAGCATCAAACTCATCAAAAAGTGCCAGATATCCACGACCTCGACGCGCAGATTTTCTTCATTCGTCGGTGCGTTTATGCTTTTCCAGTGCTTCCAGGCAAAGCTATCTATGAGCTCGGCGCACTCCATATATATGCAGCGTTTCCAGCTGATGAGTTTGCCGTTTTTGTTTATGCCGTTTTCCCAGCCGATGCCGTTGGTGTCGTCGTTTAGGCTTTGTTGGAGATTTAGCATTTGGGTGATTTTTTCATTCGCGTTCATAAATTTTCCTATTTTTAAAATTTATGAATTATAGCGAAATTTTTAAACCGCGAACTAAACGTAAAATTTAAAGCTATCCAGCTGAGAAATGAGCTCGTCAAAGAGCTTTTTGGAGTTTTGCAGTAGCCTATTACCCGCTTTATTTTGCTCCATCAGCCTATCAAAAAGCTTTAGCGTACCGTCCGCGATAAAATTTTTATGATTTGCGTCTTTTACCTCGGGAAGCTCTTTGCGAAGGGAGTTTGCGAGGTTTGTAACGTGCGAAAATATAGGATCCTCGCCCTCTTTGACGTTTTTCATAAATTTATCGATGCTAGGCGCTATCTTTTCTAGAGCGGCTGCCAGCTCCTCTTTATCGCGAGCGTCCAGCCCGTCGCCTTTATACGAGAAACTATAGCCGTACTCGTGTGTGAGAGTGAGCGCAGATGCCGATGCACCGGCTATTTTGGTGCTAGCGTAGTCTATGGTTTTGTTGTCGTACATTTTTAGATTTATCTCGTCGCCGCCGCTGGTTTTAAAGCTAAAATCAAAGCTGTTTAGGCTCGCGCTTTGGTAGTTTTGTAGTTTCATGTTTTTGCCGTCCTTTTGGCTTTATATCGGCTAAATTTCTTTTTTCTTAATACCCCTTGCGCTAAAATCACTCAAAAAAAAGGATAAAAATGTGCTGTTTTGCCGCGCGCGTATTTTTGCTCATTAGCGCGACCGTTTTGAGCTTTGTTTTGCACGGATTTTTCCCGCAAATTCCCGTCGTCGCGTTTTATTTTTTGCTGGCAAATTTGATCTCGCTTACGATATTTTCGCTATTTTTCGCGGGTAAACTGCCAAGCTTCGTTAAGCCCGCGGCGGTGCACTATTTTAGCTTTATCGGCGGCTTTGCGGCGGGGCTTGTAGCGACTTTGCTTAGGCGCGAAAAAGCGGGAGCTAAATTTATCAGAACCGAGCTTTTTATCTTTGCTTTTTGGCTGATTTTGGCTTGCTTTTTGGCGCTAAATTTTAGCCGGCTGTCGGCAAATTTGGCTCAAATTTTTAGCGCTTAAGGCGAACGAAATGGATGAAAAAATTTTAAAATTTATCCGCAAGATGCACTTGCTTAGCCTTGCCGTTTTAGACGAGGGCAAGCCATACTGCGCAAGCTGCTTTTACGCCTTTGACGAGGGGAATTTGGCTTTTATCGTTGCAGGCGGCAAGGATAGCGCTCACGTGAAGGCTTTTTTAGCAGAGCCCTGCGTAGCCGGCACGGTAGCGCTTGATACCAAAATAGTAGGCAAGATAGAGGGCGTGCAGTTTCGCGCTCTAGCCGCCCCCGCAACCGCGCAGCAAAGCAAAATTTACTTCGCGCGCTTTCCTTACGCTTTGGCGATGAACCCGAGCCTTTATAGTTTGAGTCTGTGTTGGGTTAAATTTACGCATAATTCGCTGGGGTTTGGAAAGAAAATAATCTGGCAAAGAGAACAAATTTAATAAAACGGCTTGTCTTTTGAGCACTTTTTGCGGAGCTGGTTAAAATTTAGCTCGGCAGACTACATGTCTAGCCTACGCTAAATTTTACCTGCGCAACCCCAAAAATCATCTCAAAATACTTCGCCTTGACTCTTTACGCTCAAATTTGAAGTCAAATTTACAAATTTTATTCGCCGAGACCAGCACTCTAAAAACTCAAATTTAAAAACGTACAGCGCGTTAGCGCCAAATAAACCTGCACGCAGTGCAGCAACCTCTAACGTGCAGTGGGGTTAGAGAGGGCATGGGAGAGGAAGGGGCGACGCTTCGTAAGTAGAACCCCCTTCCTCTCCCAAATAAAAGAAAAAAGGGAGCTCTTTTGCTTCGGCTTTGCCTCGCAACTGCAGAGCAGAGCGTAATTCAAGCCCCTTCCCCCTTAACAAGAAAAAAGATACTTTCAAGCATTGTATCAAATTTAAAAACCAAATTTAGCATTTTAAAGGCGCGGGTCTCGGTGCATCAAATTTGTAAGTTTGAATGCAAAGAGTCAAGGCGAAGTATTTTTTCTTTAGACGAGGCGGAAATAAGCCGAGCAAGGGCGCATACGAGTAGTATGTAACCGAGCTTCGGCGAAATTTCTAACGACGTATAAAGGAAAAAGACAAGCCGCCAAAATTGCTTAATTAAAGATGTCTAGTTTTTTGTCATATTCCTTTGTCTCTACGCCAAAAAACCCCAGCAGCGAACTAAAAACATTATCGTGCGAGACGGCGTCGTCTTTTTGAGCGCGCAGGCGAGCTAGCGTCGCTTCATCGTTCGTATACGCCATCATCGGGATGTGTTTTTGCGTCTCGGGCGCGATGGCGTAGGGCATGCCGTGCAGGTAGATGCCGTTTTCGCCTAGGCTCTCGCCATGATCGGAGAAGTACCAAACCGCGCTTTTATCGCCGCCAGCGTCCTTGACTGCCTTTATCACCTCGTCAACAAAAAAATCCGTAAAAAGCAGCGTGTTGTCGTAGGTGTTTACGATGCTCTCGCTATCGCAGGAGCTTAGCTCGCTCGTGTCGCAAGTCGGGGTAAATTTGCGAAATTCGCTCGGATAGCGGGCGTAGTATGCGGGGCCGTGCGAGCCTTGCAGGTGTAGGACGATGATCTCGTTTTGCGCGAGATTTTGGAGGCGTTTTTTGAAGGAAGGCAGCATATTCGTATCGTATCCGGCGTCTAAGTACTCGACGTCGCCGGCGTCCAAGCGGTCGCAAACGCCCTTGCACTTGCCCGAGTTGTTGCCCAGCCACACGACCTTGACGCCGACGCGTTTTAAGATATCAAGCGCGTTTTGGCTAAATTCTTTGCTGCTGTATTCGCTCCTTGTCGATTTTGAAAACAAGCAGGGCAGCGAGACCGCCGTAGCCGTTCCGCACGAGCGAGCATCGCTGAAATAGACTAAATTTGCCTCCTTTTTCGTGTAAAAATTCGTGTCGTTTTTAGCGTATCCGCCTAGCGAATAGTTTTTCGCGCGTGCCGTTTCGCCGACGATTAGCACCATTAACCGTCGTTCGCTGCTTGGTTTCATCGTAGCGTCTAGGCCGATTTGCTTAAATTCGGGCTTAAAAAACTCGAGTTTTACGTATTTTTGCGTCGCGTAAATCGGATAAAACGGCAGGTTGTAGGCTCTGATGAAGCTATTTTCGCGAAAAAACGGGATAATGGACTTAGTCTGCGAAAAAAATAGCGCCGCCGCTAGCGCAAAAAAGCCTATAAACGTTAAAAATTTGATCTTTATATGCCGCTTGGCGTCGCCGTACTCGATCCTCGTAAAAGCGACCAAAAGGCAGGGCAAAATGCCCAAAAATAGCATATAGCAAACGAGTTTTGGATTTAAAAAGTTCAATACCTCACCCGCATCCGTTTGCGCGACATTTCTTATCATTTCGCTATCGATTATGATACCGTAGCTTTGCATGAAGTAGCTACTAGCGCACGTAACCCCGATCGCCGCGATGCTAACTAGCTTAGCTAGATAGGGTAAAAAAACGAGCGAAAACAGCGCGCAAAGCAGCGAAAAATAGATAACCGGCAGGCTTGCGGCCATGAGCGGATGAGCTTCAAAGCTAAGCCTTGAATAAATAAAATTAAACAGCCCGAAATTTAACGCGGCGATAAAAACGGCGTTTAAAAGCGTAAATTTAAACCAAGAAATACGTAGCTTCATAGTTTTCCTAAACTGATAATAAGAGTGAAACTTTATCCAAAAAAAGCTTAAAGCTTTAGTCATTCGGCGCGATTTTAGCGCAAGACGGGTTAAATTTTTGCAGCTTGCTCTCTTGCTGGTTTTGCAAACGGCGGCGCGTTTGCGCGGTTTTGCGGTTAAATTTAGCCGAATTTTACGCGCCCGGCTAGCCAAACGACGGATTTTTTGGGATTTGGCGGCTTTTAAAGTAGGCGGTTAAATTCGGCGTAAATTTAAAACCCGACTAGCGCGAAATCGCTACCGTTTTTGCCGTCAAATTTCGCCCGGCCCTTAAAAAATTAGCGAAAAAATAGCCCACGCCCAAGTTATCGCAGCCGTGCCGATAGAAAGACAAACGGCGGCGGAGGCGCAGTCTTTGGCGATTTTAGCCAGCGGATGAAAGCCAGGCGAAACGAGATCGACTACTGCTTCGATCGCGGTATTTAGGCACTCGCAGATCAAAACAAGGCCGAAAACGGCGATCAGTAGGGCGTGCTGCGCGGCGGAAACGGGTAAAAATAGCGAAACTAGCGCGAGCGGAATGATTATGCAAAGCTCAAAGCGAAACGCCGCCTCGTTTTTTAGCATCGCGGCAAGCCCCTCGAATGCAAATTTGGAGTTTTTGAAAAAGTCGTATTTTGGTTTCATATTTTGCCTTTAAATTTGCGAAATAGTAGCGTAAATTTGCTTTATAAGGTGCTTTTGCGGACGGCTATATTATCTAAAATAAACTAAAAGACGACCGAATTTACCGCTCAAATTTGATCAAATCCGGCCTGCGTAAATTTACTCTTCAGAAATCTTTGAAGTCCTATAAAGCAGCGCAAACGCCGCCGCACCGATAACTGCAAAGCTCGCAACCATCGGCAGCAGCGTACCGTCAAACAGTTGCCCGGTCGCGACGCCGATAGGAAGCGAGATAAAGGTCGAAACCGAGCCGATCAGCGCGGCTGCCATGCCAGCAATCTTGCCCATTGGCTCCATCGCCATCGCGTTTAGGTTGCCAAAAAGTATGCTCACGCAAAAAAAGCTACTCATGCAAAACGCCATAAAAGCCCACAGCGGCGGCACTCCGTCATACGCGACGACGACGGGCAAAAATGCGACCGCGATAACGCAAAACGCCCCCATAGCGCGCATGCTGAGGTAGCGCATGCCGTAGATCATCACGAGCTTTGCGTTTACCATCGACGCGGCGCCCAGAGCTAGGGCATTTATCGCAAAGTAGATAGGAAACTCATCGCCCAGCTTGTAACTCACTTCAAAAATCTGCTGAGCGGTGCTGATATAGCTCAAAAACATCCCGAAAATCAGCCCTAAAACTATCGTATAGCCTGCTGTTCGTCTGTTTTTCACGACGTGCGCGGCTTCGCTTTTTATCAAATTTAGGCTAAATTTATTGCGATTTTGCGCAGGCAGGGTCTCGCTCTGGCGCAGTCCAAACCACGCTAGGCAAGCAAGCCCCATAAAAGTAAGCATCAAAAATATGCTGCGCCAACTATAAATTTTAAAAATAAAACCTCCGATGATGGGAGCTAGTGCGGGCACGATGATGAAGACGGCCGCGATAAAGCTCATCACGCGAGCCATTGCGCGTCCCTCGTAAAGATCGCGGATAAGCGCCATCGCGATGATCCTAGGGCCCGCAGCGCCTAGCCCCTGGAAAAATCTGCTCGCTAAAAGCGCGGTAAAATCGCTCGTAACGACCGAGATAAAGGAGCTTGCCGTAAATATCGCAAGCGCTAGCAGCACGGCGTTTCGTCGCCCGATAAAGTCGCTAAGCGGCCCGTAAAATATCTGCCCGACGGCAAAGCCCGCAAACATCGAGGAGATGACGAGCTGGGTTTGGTTTATCTGCGTCACGCCAAGATCCAGGCCCATTTGCATGAGTGCAGGCAGCATCGCGTCGGTGCTCATCGCTCCAAGCGAGGTTAGAAGCGCCATAAGCGCGATAAATTCTACGAAAGGTAATGTTTTGGGGATAAATTTCATCTTATTTTCCGTGGTTTTAAATTTAAATGATTGTATAAAAAAACTGCTTAAATTTAAAAAACGGGGATTTTGTGATATTTACGTGATATCTTTCTTATTTGCTTAAATAAAAGCGCGCAAAATACGAAAAGCAAAATTTGCCGAATGCTTTAAATTTGACTTTCTAGTCGATTTGTATCGCTAATAAGAGCAAATTTATCTGATTCAATATCGGCAAAATCGCATTTATATAAATTTACGAATTTTAGCCGAAAATATCAAAATTGCGGCATAATCCACGATTGGGCATTTGGTATGCGATTGAAATTTGATTTCAAAATTTATACTTAGATGATAAAATATTTCTAAATTTTTAGTTTACAAACGGTGTAATATTAATATTTTTTTAAAAAAAAAGTATTATAATTCCATCTCAGAAAGGTACAAGATTAAGGCGTCTTTATCTACGCGATAAAGGCTTGTAATAATAAACTCGAATTTCGGCGAAATTTGAGTTTAAACAAAGGATACCAAATGAACGAAAATTTATCCAGAAGAAGGTTTTTGCAAGGAGCCTGTATCGGCGTCGGAGCTTTGACGCTTAGCGGCTGCGACGACAAAAAACCAAGCAAAAAAACTTCTAAAAAAGAGTCTTTTAGCAGTAAGGCTAACGGGCTTCCTTCTTGCGATATTCTCATTATCGGTTCGGGCGGCGCCGGACTGCGCGCAGCGGTTGCTGCTAGAAAAGCCGCCCCGGAGCTTAGCGTCATCGTAGCTACCAAGATGATGCCCTCAAGAAACGCCACCTGTATGGCCGAGGGCGGCATAAACGGCGTGACGAATTTTTCTGACGGCGACTCCTATAAGCTACATGCCTACGATACGGTCAAGGGTGGCGCATATCTAGTCGATCAGGACGCGGCGATCAAATTTTGCGAGCTAGCGGGCAAAGCGATAGCCGAGATGGACTATATCGGTACGCTATTTTCTAGAAATCCAAGCGGCGGCGTAGACGCTAAAAAAGGCGACGTACCAGGCGGCGTAGCGCAAAGGATGATGGGCGGCGCCTCAAAGCGCAGATGTAACTATTCGGCGGACAAAACCGGTCACATAGTTATGCATGCCTGCTTTGACGAGGCCGTTAGCAACGACATTAAATTTCTGATGGACTACGAGCTGCTAGATATCGGCGTAGAGGACGGTAAATGCGAGGGCGTCGTGCTACGAAACCTACAAACCGGCGATATCACTCCAGTGCTTTGCAAGGCTCTCGTGGTAGCGACCGGCGGCTATACGAGGATATTTTACAACAGAACATCGGTGCCCTATATCGCCACCGGCGACGGCGTAGCGGCTGCGGTGCGAGCGGGGCTTGGGTTCGAAGACCCCGAGATGATACAGTTTCACCCGACCGGCGTGGCAAACGGCGGTACTCTCATCACGGAGGCGGCTCGCGGCGAGGGCGGATATCTGCTAAACAACAAGGGCGAGAGATTTATGAAAAACTACCACGAGAAGATGGAGCTAGCTCCTCGCGACGTAGTGGCTCGCGCTATCGAGACCGAGATCAGAGAGGGGCGCGGCTACGGCGAGGGGCTGGGCTCATACGTACTCATCGACGTTAGACATCTGGGTAAAGAAACCATAATGAAAAAACTGCCTAAAATTAGACACACCGCGCTACTTTTTGAAAATTTAGACCTAGTAGAGCATCCGGTTCCGATCAGGCCTACCGCACACTACTCGATGGGCGGCATAGAGGTGGATAAATTTGACGATATGAGCACGAAGATACCCGGTCTTTACGTGGGCGGCGAGGCATCGTGCGTCTCTATCCACGGAGCTAATCGTCTCGGAGGAAATTCGCTCTCTGATGCGGTGGTAACGGGTCAGCTAGCCGGTAAGGGAGCTAGCGCGTATGCCAAAACGGCTAGTTTTGGTAGCGGCAAAAACACCGAAGAGCTAGCTAAAAAATGGCGAGAGAAATTTAAAAAAGTCGCAAACGGCAAAGGCGAAGCAAACGAAATGTATCTCCTGCGCGAGGAGCTAGGCAAACAAAACTGGGATAATATGGGTATCTTTAGAACCCAGGACAAGCTAGATGTCCTAGAAAAAGCGCTAGAGGATATACAAGCTCGCTACGATAAGCTAAGCGTACCAAACGCAAATCCTGTTATGAATACGGCCTTTACCGACTACGTGGAGCTGGGAAATTTGATCTTGCTATCTCGCTGCGCCTGTTTGGCCGCGCGCAAAAGGCTGGAGAGCAGAGGCGCTCACACTAGGGAGGACTACCCTAAACGAGACGACGTAAATTTCTTAAAACATAGCATCGTGACGCTAAACGACGGCAAGCTAGAGCTTGGCTATAAAAACGTCATAGTCACGGAATTCTCGCTTGACGGAAGGAAACCGCAATGAAAATAATCATAGACAGATACGACGGTACGCAACACTACAAACAAGCCTACGTCGTGGATAAAAAAGATATAGAGGGCAAGACTTTGCTATCGCTTTTGCTATTTATCAAGCAAAATTTGGACGCAACGTTAAATTTCACCGCATCTTGCCGATCGGCTATCTGCGGAGCTTGCGGCGTGAGGGTAAACGGACACTCGGTGCTAGCTTGCGACGAAAAGATGGAAGAGCTGCTAGCGACATACGACAATCCCGAGGTTATAACCGTCTCCCCGCTAGCAAATTTTAGAGTGATTTCCGATCTGGTCGTAGACTGGGAGCCTTCTATCGAAAATTTAAGAAAGATCCGCCCGACCTTTATCCCTAAGGATGAGTTTTCTGCCGAAAAAGGCTGTAAACAAACGCAGGCCGAGTACGACAAAATCCAAAAGCAATGGGACTGCATCCTATGCGGATGCTGCGCGTCGGAGTGTAGCAAGCTAACTGCCGATAGCAGCGACTATATGGAGCCTTTTGTTTTCACTCACGCGCATAGAGCGGCGTTTGACTCTAGGGGTAAAGACCCGATGCTGCACGCCAAGGCTGCGGTTTTAGGCGGTCTGTGGAACTGCGTGCACTGCCAAGAGTGCGCCGACCGCTGCCCTAAAGGCATCAGCGCGGCCGACGATATAGCAGCGCTTAGAGTCTTTACGCAAAAACAAGGCATAAATACCGGCGAAGGCCCGGATCACGCTAACGCCTTCCTTACCGACCTGGTCGAGGGCTCGGGCAGGCTAAATGAAATTTTACTCGCCCTTAGAAGCGAAGGCGCCATGGCTGTAAGTAAAACCGATATCGCGCTAAAACTGATGGGTGCGGGCAAGATGAATCCTTTGCATATATTTGGCGAAGAGGACATCGAGGGTCATAAAGAGTTGGTAGAAATGATAAAAGCCGCGCGCGCCGCCGCGGATAAGGAGTAAAAGATGAGCGCACAAAATGAATTTGCTTTTTTCCCGGGATGCGTCCTAAGTCAAGCGGCAAAAGAATCTAAAATCTCGCTGGAAGCTATCGCGCCGATACTGGGCATCAAACTACACGAGATCAAAGGCTGGAGCTGCTGCGGCGCCACGCAAGCTCAAGACGTCGATCCTATCGCTACGCTGGTAGCTAACGCTAGAAATTTGGCTCTGGCTGAAGGCATGAATATGCCGGTGCTAACTACGTGCAGCACTTGCTTCCTTACGCTAACGAGAGCCAAAACGGCGCTTGACCGCGGTCAAAAAGATAGGATAAATACCTTCCTAGCTAAGGGCAATATGCAGTATCAAGGCACCACTGAGGTAACCAGCCTGCTTTGGGTGCTTTATCAAAACGTAGAAACGCTAAGGGCTAAAGTCGTTAAGCCGCTTTCAAATTTAAAGGTCGCGCTATTTTACGGTTGTCATAGCCTGCGTCCCGAAAAAGCCATCGGAAGCCGCGAAAGCTCGGTAAATCCAAAAAGCTTTGAAACCGTCGTAGAGGCTCTTGGCGCTAAAATAGTACCGTTTGAAAAAAGACTTGACTGCTGCGGTTTTCACGCGAGCTATCCGGCCGTAAAATCGGTGCAAAAAATGTCCAGTCAAATAGTAAATAATGCCGACGAAAACGGCGCGGACTGCATCGTTACGCCGTGCCCGCTCTGCCAGATGCAGCTTGATATCTATCAGGAGCGTTATCAAGACGCGCAAAACTCGGGCGCCAGAGTGCCTATCATCCACCTATCGCAGCTAGTGGGCCTTGCGCTAGGACTTAGCAAAGAGCAGCTTGGCTTTGAGCATAATATCGTAAACACTAATAGCGTCAAAGTAGGCTAAATTTGATGATTTTTGCGGACGAGGCGGGCTATCTTTAGCCTGCGTTTCGTCCGTTTTTATGTGCTTTTGAGTAAGCGGTGACGAGAGATATGTAAATTTAAGACGTATCTACCGGCGTAGCTAACTGGGGTTTGGATAAAATAACAATGAAGAAACTAACAGTAAAATTTAGAATATTTTGTCATAGTTTCTATTGGAATGTGAGAAATTGCGGTATATATTAAAAGCGTATTATCCTTTTATAGTAACCGTAAGCGCCTCAAACAATCTTAGTTTAAGTTTATTTGGTTATAATCCCAACTTACGTTTTGTATCCTTTATCGGCCCATTCGTCTAGCGGTTAGGACACCAGCCTCTCACGTTGGTAACACGAGTTCGAGTCTCGTATGGGTCACCATCTACTACTATAACACAAGGCTTATATAAGCTAAAAACTTCTAAATGAGTTTTCTTCCAAAGAGAGTGCGTCCTATTAATATCAAACAAAGTGAAGCTAAGCATAAGAAGTTGTGATTTGCTTTATTATTGTAAACAGATGGCGTTATGCTAAATATAGATCAAAGTATAGCGTAATGATGACCGTGTAAAATCCTCATTTAAAGAGTGTGTTTTTGCTATGATTTAGTTGTATTCGTAGTTTTTAATGCATAGCTACGGACGTAGAGAGATAGAGTTTAGCTATATAATAGCAGCAGAGATACGAAATAATCAAAGCACTTGCGAAGCGATGTTTTTATCAAAGAGCTGTATCCCATCCTTTTGAAATTCATATAATACGTTACGTGTATAGAAAGGCAAAACGGCAGCTAAGAATTAGCTTGAGTTTAATCGAGTCTAAGATATTCTAGATTTATCATCTATTTTTATAGTATAGTTCTAGCTTTAAAAATAGAAAAATTACTAACACATGGCACCCAAGATGGCACCTAGCTAAACCTTAAAGCTTTTAAATATCAATAAAATCGGGATTTATAAAGAAATGGTGGTTAGGGGCGACTTGCAGAAGTGTATTATAGCGCGTATTTAACGATATTTTATGGGTACATTTAAAACTAAAAATGTCAAAATATGAACTTAATGTTCCTAAGTTTCACGAAATTAGAAAAATGGTTATGAAAATTCCAGTTTTCAAACTATTATTTCTGTAATGCCGTATTCTAGGGCTTTCGTAAGCGTCGAGGTTTATTTGTTAAGTTTAGAGGGCTTAAAGCATCTCAATATTAACTTTTTTGCTTAAGATTTTGTATTTTTGTGGCGGTTTTTGGCTCGAGGCTTAATTAAGCTTCGTTGTCTTAAAATTGGCTGATGTTTCACGCTTGCCACTCGTTGGCTTTGTAAATGCCTAAAAGTTTAATGGCGTCTTTGTCGATCAAGTAGGGTATTACATAACCTTTGGCGATAAGCTCTCTTTTATCGTCCGTTATCGCTCGCCCTAGGCGCGGATTATCCCCCAAAAGTTCCACAGCGTCCAGTAGCTTACCGACAAAACCCTGCGCTCTGTTTGGGTTATCTTTTGCGATAAAGTCAAATACAACCCTTAACTCGCGGTTAAAACGAGCCGTGCGCTTAATTACCATTTGGCTATCTCGTTGCGTATTCCCTCTAGCGGATAGGTTTCAAGCTCTCCGCGCCTGATCGCTTCAATGTCGGCTTCATATTCGCTAAAGCGCGATTGATATTTAGCCTCATCGCTTAGGCTTAGCTTCACGCCGTCAAATTTGGCTAGCGTGATTAATATCTCTCTTGCTTTTTCTATGAAATCGGCGTTATCCGTTCGTATGGTTAGAGTTTGCATATCCTAGCCTTTGTTTTAAAATCCAATCTTATTTTAACAGCTCGGGGCTTAGGGTTTGTTAAATCGTTCATTATCGCGGTCATTTCCGTAGCCGTTAAACCGTTTTGCGCTGATGGTAGCGATATTTACTTATCGGCTAGGCGGTC